>URSI01000018.1 GCA_900550505.1 uncultured Eubacteriales bacterium | reverse complement strand
TTCCCCTCTTCGTATGCGCTCTTCAAAGCTGCTGCGGTCGGTAAAGAAATAATCAACTCCGTCGACCTCGTTCGGACGCGGACTGCGCGTGGTCAGCGATACCGAAAAGCAAAAATCATCCCTCGATTCCAGCAGCCTTCGCAGCACGGTGCTTTTTCCGGAGCCGGCAGGTCCGGACAATACCACCAGCGTGCCTTTTCTGTCATTCATCTTTCATGATCCTTTCCCGTATCGTTTTGGTGGCCTCGGCAGAAAGGATCACATATCCGTTATCCGTCACGATGACGCAGGCGGTTTTTTTGCCGCACGACACGTCGATCAGGCGCCCGTTTTCCTTGGCGTCCTGTATCAGCCTGCGTACAGGCATGGAATCGGGACCTGCCAGTGCGACTATACGATCGGCATTGACAAAGCTTCCGTTGCCGATATCCGTCATAGCCATATCGATCCCTCCGTCATTCAAGATTCTGTATCTGTTCGCGTATTTTTTCGAGCTCGCACTTGGCGTCTATCACCAGCGATGAGAGATCGATGCTGTTCGCTTTGCTGCCGCAGGTGTTGACCTCGCGGTTCAGCTCCTGAACGAGAAAATCGAGCTTACGTCCGACCGGTGCGTCTTCGTCGAGTATCGTCCTGAACTGCATTATATGGCTGAAAAGCCGGGTCAGCTCTTCGGTTATATCCTGCCTGTCCGCCAAAGCGGCACATTCGGTGAGCAGACGCTGCTCATCGACCTTGGTGTCGCCCAGAAGCTCGGTCACTCTTGCTTTCAGCCGTTCGTTGTTTGCGGCGACGGCTTCCGGAGCCTTTTCTGCGAGTTTCCTTGCTATAGCTTCTATCGTATCTATGCGGCTCAGCAGATCCTTGCGCAGATTGGAACCTTCCCGTTCACGCATCTCGTTGTAGCGGCAGAACGCCTGCGTCACCACCGGGGCGATATCCTCCCACAGTGCGTCGAAGTCCTCGTCAGCTCGTTTTGAGGAAAATACCTCCGGGCGTCCGAGTATCATTTCCATGCTCGGTGCCTGACAAATGCCGTATTCTCTTGCGATCGTTTCGAGTGCGGCGAGAAATGAATCCAGATACTCACGGTTCAGCGTGAGCTCGATCTTGTCGCCGGCAATATTGTCCACGGAAATATACAGCTCCACTTTAGCGCGCGTAACAAATGATGACACCAGCATTCTTGCCCGTTCCTCAAGTACAGAATACACACGCGGTAACTTTACCGTTACGTCAAGAAACCTGCTGTTCACCGATTTTACCTCGGCGAGTATGTCTCTCGTGCCGACAAGACGTTTTTCGCGTCCGTAGCCCGTCATGCTTTTTATCATAGCGTCATTACTCCGCGCCGGTGCCGAACAGCGTGGTCATTATCTTGTACGCTTCGTCAAACCGTTTGTCGCTTGAGTTGCACCTCAGTATGATCGCAATGACCTCCACTCCGTCCTTTTCCGCGCTCACTGCAAGGCACTTGCCCGCCTCGTCGGTCGATCCCGTCTTCATGCCGGTGACATACGGAAGGTACCACGGGCTCGGCTCGCCGTTGCTCAGCTTTTCGCACACAAG
Source organism: uncultured Eubacteriales bacterium (assembly GCA_900550505.1). GTDB lineage: Bacteria > Bacillota > Clostridia > Oscillospirales > CAG-382 > UMGS1307. The sequence goes on along the minus strand of URSI01000018.1, from coordinate 11,006 downwards.
GTAATTTGAGTTGCGCCATTTGTTCGTTTCAAGGGTTTCATAGGTCACTTTCACCTCTTCCTTCGCGACCGAGCGGCAGATGACATCAAAAGTCCGGGCATATTGGCATATCTTTGCGAGATCTTCGGCGGTCGAATAATGGTTGTCGTCGTGATAGCCGTCAGGATTTACGAAATTGGTGCCTGTACATCCGATAGCCGCAGCTTCTTTGTTCATGAGCTCGGCAAATTCTTTGACGGCGTCCTGGGCAGAGAGCGTTTCGTCGTTTTTGACCTGCCTTGCTACGTTGACGGCCACTATGTAAGCCGCGTCATTGCCGGACGGCAGCAGCATCGCATCTATCAGCATAGAGAGCTTGAGCTTCATTCCGCTTTTTATCCACGCGAGACTCGAGCCTTCACCCACAAGCTCCAATTCGTCGCCGGCAGTGAAAACGGAAGACGGATCGCAGTATTTCAGGGCTACGCTCGCGGTCATCAGCTTTGTTATGCTTGCGGGGTAGGCACGTTCCTCGGCGTTTTTGGAATAAAGGACCTCACCCGTCGTCGTGTTGACAACATAGCAGTTCCACGCCGTCACTACGATATCGTCGAGCGACGGCAACTCCACCGCGTCAGGCTCGGATTCTTCAGGTACGGAATTTTCGGTGCTTTCCTCGACAGGGGATGTTACCGAAGAAGTATCCGGGCTGACATATGAGGAGATGTCAGAGACATCCCCGATATCACCGCAGCCGGAAAACTGTATCAGAATGACAACGAGCATGACCGCGGCGGCAAATACGGTCGCACCGAGCGCTTTGCCCGCGGAGTTCAGCTTTATTTTGCGTGAATAATTTGATCTGTTGTTAAAATTATACCTTTGGTTCATTTGAGTATTCACCGTTTATATCAGATTTCATCAACGTCAGCAGCCGTTGCAGCAGTCACACATACAGTCAAGACACATCAGCCCGTAGCACACGTCACAGAGTCCCAGAGAGCCTGCCCTGGCGGTGCGGTTTGCGGCACCGGCGTTCATTCTGGCGAGAGCTTCTGCATATTCACGGTTAGAAGGTTCGAGTGCGCACGCCTGTTCAAAATACTTGCGAGCCTCCAGCAGCCATCCGCCCTGATAACGCACACAGCCCTTGAGAAAGCACCATTCGGCACCTCTTTTTTCGCTGCTCATGGAATCAAGCAGCATTTCGGCTTCGGTGCGTCGCCCCGAGTTTATGAGCTCTCTGACGCGAAGGAACTCAGAACTGCCGGTGTAGCCTCCGCTGTTATAACTTCCCGTAGCGCCTGACCGCTGCCCGGACTGCGAATGACCGGCGGAGCGTTCCTTCTGTATCTGGGCATATGCTTCGTTGATCTCTTTCATTTTTTCCTGTGCGAGATCGGCAAGCGGGTTGTTGACGTATGCGTCAGGGTGATATTTCTTGGCAAGCTCCCGATATACTTTTTTTATTTCTTCGTCTGAGGCCTGTGGACTGACACCAAGCACCTTGTAAGGATCGGTCATGTGATTGTTCCCATTCGTTTTATTGCCGTGCCGTTTTTTTGTTGCGACGGCCTTCTGTTCGCCGTTTTTCCGCTGTCATGGAAGAAAAAACGGCTATGTTTTCAATTATGTTCTTCATTGCGCACCTGATTTCGTCATCGTACGGCACGACGCAAAGCCCGAACGATGCGAGAAGTGCGTTCATGCTGTCGTTCATGCTGGTGACACAAACGGGGACGAGCGAGCGCGCTGCCTCTGCCGAACCGGCGGAAGCGATCAACGGGTTATATCTGCCGTGTTGCGCGTCCTCTTCAAGATCGTCACAGGCGTCCGCAAGGTATATGAATCGTCCGGCGTGATACCCGCACTGAGCCAGTATCCGTGCAGCGGCTCCGTCGAATCCGAGCGACGCCACATTTGCCACTACCGTCGCAAACTTGTCTGCCACCCGGTCTATGCACCCTTCACCGGATCTTTCAAGCTCAGAAAGTTCATCAAGCGGCGGCTTCACCGCTTTCTCCAGCCCGGGTTCCATTTTTATCGCGCGAGCCTTGGCTCTTGCGGCTCCGGCTCTTAAAACGGCAGCCTTGACGCGTGCAAAGCCCGTGGAATCGGAAACGTCGTCGCACAGCTTGTAGTAGCTCAGTACCGCATGTGCGGCGGCACAGTATCTCAGCGTCGGGCATTCGCTCAATGCGTTTCTGCGGCGCATCGGAAAGCAGGGACATGATATGCGTTTTACGACGGGAGTTTCATCCGTAAAGCACATCCTGAGCATGGCGAGAAATACGAAGTCGTAACTGAGTCCGAGCCTTGTTAGCCGCGATACTTTTCTTCCTCCTGCCGAACACAGACCGCAGTACACGGTTTTGTAGAGCTCATGCTCCTTTACGCGCAGCTCGGGTGTGTTCGGTCTGATGTATCCAAACATCGCTCCACTCCTGTATATTTGCAATTGCGACCCGAGCACACGGATCCTATCTTATATATACAGCGTACATTATACCACAGTGATTTCACAATTGCAAGAAAAAAACAAAAAAAGCCGCCGTTGTTTCGGCGGCTTGCTTCAGTCTACGCGTTCATCGTTTTCGGAATCGTAGCTGTATACATATGTCGTGGTTTCCGGGGATCCTCCCAGCTTTGTGACGGTTTTGACGGCTTCTATCGTTATCACGGAGCCGTCGGTCTCATATGAGTAGGTGTATGACACATATTGGTTCCAGCCGTCCCAATCATAGTTCCCGAGTGAGCGGTTGATGCTTTCGAGAAATTCGTCGTATCCGGTCAGCTCGTCCTCCATGTCGTAGTTGAGTGACCGTGCGCCGGGGGCGTCGGAGTTTATTTTAGGGATGATAAACACGCTGTCGTGAAAGCTTCCGTCTGAGTATTCGACAGTGTATATTCGCGCCATGAGGTCACATACCGGGGCGGTGTCGTCTGTTGGTCTATCGGGGACCGTAAAAGCACCCGCTTTGTCCATGCCCTGGCAATCTATCCCGTTGCTCAGGAAAATATCCGTAAAAAGCGCTGCGCGTTCCTTTGCGAGGTTCACGGCCGGCGCTTTTTTCATCAGAGAGACAGCCCGTGCCGGATCGTCGGTGTTGAGAAGCGCACGCTCGAAAGCTGCGAGAACATCATCCTGATTTACGTTAAAAGACTCGTTCAGCGTTTTTTCCGTTTCGCTGCATACGGTTTGGTATACCTCGACGAAATACACGTCGCTTCCGTCCGCTTCGAGAAGTATTTCCCGTCTCATATCTCGCAGCGCAGCGTCGCCGTCTTCGAGGAGTGCGAATGCTTCTTCAAAAAGGGGCATATAGATGCGATATGCCTGACGCATCACGTCCTTGTAAAGCCTGTCTCGTTCCTGCTGTGAGAGCGTGCCGCCGAGAATCGTCGTCAGCATCCGTTCGTAGCTGGTATAGTAGTTTGACTCACCCAGGTAGCCGAGAGTGATGCGGCGAAAGAGCATGTTACGCTGTTCGCCTTCCGGCAGCGCAGCCGTAAGTTCCGAAAGAAGCGCCTCGGCGTTTTCTCTCATTGACGTAGTGGAATCGAGAGAGCAAAGGACCCCCAGACATGCTTCCACATAGGGCTCAGCTTCCGAATAGCTCTGTATATTTTTCTCGAGCGCACCATCAGCCGCTGAAACGACATTGTCAAATGAGACCGAGTCCATGCTGACCTGCGGGCTCACATACTCACGTTCGCAGCCGCACAAAAAAAGCGTCGTCATCATCACGGCCGCAACCGATATACGGATCTTTAAACGTGCCAATCGCCTCAACTCCATTCACCTGAGAGTATACAGCCGTACTCGTCATTTGTCAAGTTTGCTGCGAGGTACTCACGTTTTTTCACAATTCGGACACTTTTATGAAACATTACGGTGGCAAGGATTTTTACTGCTTGTCATCTGAGTTTTCCATCATGGATCTCAAAGCGGACAGCGCATTACCGAGTCCGCCGACTTCATCTATGAGTCCGCAGTCCACTGCCTCTTTGCCGGCAAGCATTGTTCCGATATCTGTTGTGAGTTCGTCTGTTTTGAGCATCATTTTACGGATTTCGTCTTCCTTTGCATTTGAATTCCGTATAATGAAGCTTATCACGCGTTCCTGCATTTTGTCAAAATAATCATAGGTCTGCGGAACGCCTATGACCAACCCGTTTATCCGAACGGGATGCAGCGTCATTGTGGCTGTGGGCACGATGAAGGAACGTCTTGTCGATACTGCAAGCGGTATGCCTATGGAATGACCGCCGCCAAGCACCAACGAGACCGACGGCTTGGTCATGGTGGAGATCAGCTCCGCGATTGCAAGTCCTGCCTCCACATCACCGCCTATGGTATTGAGCAGGACCAGGAGACCCCTGATGTCTCTGCTTTCTTCCGCCGCCACGAGCGTGGGTATTATCTGTTCATACTTTGTCGATTTAGTATTCGGTGAAGCGGCGTAATGCCCCTCGACCTGTCCTGATATCACCAGCGCATAGATCGAGTTATCTGTTGTCACACCGCCGTCTGTCTTTTGTGACGGCCGTTCCGTCTGCTGTGTATCTGCGCGTTCCTCATCCTCTCGCCCATACTCATGTCCAAGCAAGTCCTCAGTCTTCAAGCAAGTACACCTCCGCTGATATCATTGGTCGGGCACTGCGTTTTTATTCGTGCTTTTTTTTGATTTGATATCGGTTTTGTAGTATCTTCGCTTTTTGTGATTTTATTCCTCAAATGTTTTGGGCGATTGAAAATAATGTTCAAAAACAGTTGACTTTCTCAGCAATATTCTATACAATACAACAGACGTCTCTGTCGGGTTGTGCCGTCAAGAGTAAAGGAAAAAAGAACGAAAGGGAAAGAAAAATGCACAGAACAAAAAAGCGTTTGGCTGCGTTGCTTGCGACGGTCTTGTTGCTGACACTTTCACTTGTGTCATGTACGGGTGATGAGGTGTCTCAAGCGGCGTCACAGGCGGAAAGCGGCAGTGGACTTCCGGTCCCACATCTCGGAGAAGCGGATCTGGACGGATTCCAGTTGACGTTTGTGATCGATTCAGGCGAATCGCAATTTCATCTCTCTCAGTACAGTGCCGGTGAGCTGCTGAATGAGCCGGTGAATGACGCGCTTTATGAGCGTAATCAGATCATACAGAACACCTATAACTGCAAGATAGATGTTCTGCCGACCGTAGTGGGCTATGAGATGATGGCAAAGATCGAACCGATGGTGCTCGCTTCCACGGAGGATTTCAATGTCATCGGTTCTCCCATACTTTACAGCGCTGATTTTTCAAAGAAAGGCTACTATCAGAACTTTCTTGAGCTGGAAAACTCTCAGTTGAGGCTTGATGCCGATTATTGGGATCAGGGTCTCATCCGTGATGCGTCTGTGGCGGGTACTCTTCATTTTCTTACCGGTGACCTGCTTGTGGGAGATAACCTGGCGCTGAGCTGTATATATTTCAACAAGTCGCTCATAAGTGAATACGGGCTCCAGAGCCCGTTTGACCATGTGCGTGCGGATACATGGACATTTGATGTGTTTTCCGAGTATGTGCGCAATAACGCTCACGATGACGGTGACGGCGTAATGGGCGTGGACGGGAACGATATATGGGGGCTCATAGGCATACCCCAGACCCTTATAGATATTATGTGGGGATACGGCCTCAAGACTACGGTCAAAGACAATGACGACATACCGCACATAAACCTCCGGGATGAGACGTTTACCACCCGATATGCAGAAGCGTTTGAGCTTCTCAGCGATCGTGACTCGTGCTGCATAGACGTGCTGTTTTTCGAGTGGAATGATCCGGATATCAAGAAGGTATACGAGCAGTTTGATCAGGGCAAGGCGCTTTTCCAGGCGGCTACGCTCGGATATACAGAGGATTTGCGTGACGCCGAGATATCGTACGGCATAGTGCCCTTCCCCAAGTATGATGAGAATCAGGATCAGTATTATTCACCGACGTCTGTTTATGCCAGCGGATATATATCGATACCGTATTACAACAATGATATATACGAAACGACTTTTATCCTCGAGGCTATGTCGTATCTGAGTGAAAAGACGGTAACGCCGGAGTTCTATGAGCGCACGCTTAAAAACAAGCGTCTTCAGGACGATGATTCGCCTGAAATGCTCGATCTGATATCTGCGAGTCGTACTTATGACCTTTCCATCATCTATACATGGGGAGAGTTTTATGTTGAAAACACATATAATCTTGTGGCAGGCACTAATACTTATACCGCAAGAGTAGACTCCATATACAGCAGCATGGAGAGCGCGATGAACGATACCATAGCACTGTTTAATCAGTAAAAGATGTTTGTTCATATAGTGTTTTTGCTGCGCTTTTAACCGCATTACAGTAAAAACAAATACCGGGCGGCAACACATCAGGTTGCCGCCCGGCTGTTTTCTTCCCTCGTGCCGCTCAGGCGTCCGAAGGCATCCATGCCAGCGGAAGCAGGTCGCGCGCGGAGGTTTTTACCATGCGTCCGTTTTCATCGTTGAGTATGACAAGTATGTTCGGACAATATTCTATGAGCATTTGCCGGCAATTACCGCAAGGCGCGCAGATCCCGTTAGGCGCATGGTCATTTACGGCCACGATCGTCAGCAGTTCGCCTTCTCCTTCCGAGATAGCGGCGCCTACCGCCACATATTCGGCACAAGCACCGTGTATCCCGTCGCAGTTTACACCCGTATATATCCTGCCGCTCGCACCTCTTACGGCACCTCCGACCGTGTGATATCCTCCGCGGTAGGCGCCGTCCTGCGCGTCTTCGCCGACAGCTCGTGACTGAGCGCGGCTCAGCGCCGCGCGTGCTGCTGATATCAGCTCAAGGTCCCCATCGTCGGGCTCAAAAAATCTCATATTCCGCTCCTTATCCGTCAGGCTGCCGCTTTAGCTTCCTCCGTAACTTCCAAAATATTCTCCAGTCTTTCGACGGTAAGTCTGATTGCATTGTCGTCGAATATGGACATTACACCTGCTGCTTTTACCGCCTCACGGCATGAACGTGATCCGTCTTCTGCGGCGATAAGCATATATTTTTTAAATGCACTGTCAAAATCTTCGCATGAACTGAGCCATATATCCATAGCGCTGAGCGCAGAAACCGAGTATGAAATGTAGTAGAAGGGATACATGAACAGGTGAGGAACTTCTGCCCACGAAAATTCAGCCACGCCATACTCTGCACAGAGCCTGATAAAGAGCTCATCGATATCGTCTATATCGGTCATGCGTTCTGAGTATATTTCCGTTTCAAATTCGTTTATCATACAGCCGACTATAAGACTGCTTAGCATTTGTGAAGCGGAAAAAAGTCTTGCGGATTCGAAGTGTTCTCCGAACACGTCCGGGTTTCTTTCACAAAACAGCAGTTCAAGAGCCGAAGAGGGGATTTCTGTCAGATCAAGGTCACATTCCGCAAGCGGCGAATGAAACATGGCATTATAGTGACCGAACTCATGAACAAACGTAAAGATGTCTGCAGAAGTGAGAGCAGGCTGAATAAACAGGAACGGTACATTGTAACCGTAAATGAGCGACGTGAAGCTCGCCTGCATCTTCTTTTCGCTGTACCCGACGTTGTAGTAGCCCCTGCGTTTCATAAAATTGAAGGCTTCACTGAAATCATCTGACATTGCGCCAAGCTTCCCTCCGAGTTTTGATAAGAGAGATGCATCGGCGAGCCCGTTCGAACTCGTAAGGAATTCATATATGTCGTTGTTGTTCTGCTCGGTGCTGAGCGATGCGTACAGCGGGACCGCATACTTTTTGACATCATCATACAGACGGTTTGCATCGTTTGTGGTGTAGTCTCGCATATATCCTTGGTACATGGCGGGCGCATAGTTATCCCTGCCGAAGTAGTCGCATCTCAGACTGACGAGCCGGGCGAATATCTCACCGCACTCTTTTTTATATGCATCCTGTACCAGTGCAAGAGCCTCGTAATACTCCTCTTCGTTAAGGCCGAGTGAACTGATGTTCGAGTAGGATACGGTGACGCCGTTATACGTCACGGATATGTCGCTTGCGAGCACGTTGTTGTATTCGTTTATCAGCTCTTGCTCTCTCGTGTGAAACTCATTATCCTCCTGAGTCATGGGCTCGTAGGTGCTGTAATATTCAAAAGCCTCGTCACCCCAGTATTCACGTGCCGCGTCAGCACAGTATGATTCCGTGACACGCCGGGCGAGAACAGAAAAGTCGTCGTCTGCTTTGAGCGATTTTTCATATGAGCTGACAACTGCGTCGGCGTATTTTTCGTCTGTCACGTCTATAGCGTTGTATATGGTCGCGAGTGAATACATGGAATATATCTCAGCTCTTTTGATGCTCAGATCGTCCATTTTTGACAGTATCACGTCGCTGTCGGCATTATCGTCCAGCAATTTTGATATTTCGTCACACAGTTCGTTGAAGGCGGTCATATCATAGTCTTCATATTTTAGGTCTTCGAACGATATTCCCGTGTTCCACACCGCGTTTCCTATTGCCCGCAGGAGTGAGCATCCGGAAAGCACCGCGGTCAGCAGCGTAAGTGACAGAACAAGAGCAAAAAACCTTAACGTACTTTTTTTCATGTAAGCACCTCCGATAACTTATACGGTATTCGTGATACATCGTGCTGCAGAGAGCGGTGGCTTTTTAAAAGTTGTGTTCATTCGGCAATGAGCCGTTCAACGTATTCCTCCACCTTGTCATGGTCGCAAAGATTTGCCCAGCCGCCGCTTATGAAATGACTGTCCGAAGTGACTGCGAACCGGACACCTGCGTCACGGGCGCGTTTCACTACCGACTCGGAACGGCATTTTCCGCTTATTTCCCACAGAACGTCTTTTTGTTTCATGGTTTCAAACAGCGGGTCGAACATTCTCGCCAGCGAGTCGGGTTCTAACGAGTCGACATCGGCAAGATAGACGCGCAGTGGCTGCACGCCGTCGTTTATGTGCGCTAAAGTGCGTATCTCGGGGTGATTTTTGATGGCGTTGCAGTAGCCGTTGACAAGCCCTTTTACCACATTTTCGGCACCTGCACCGAGTATCTTGCGTCTCCACCGTTCCACAAGCGCACGTCCGTGTTCGTTGTTGTCGGCGGGACAAAAGGAAAGGTCGGGATACAGCATCAGATCCATATCAAGACATTCCAGGTCGATCATATAGTGTACCGAAAGCGCGACACGGTCTATCCTGTCTATCGCTTCCTGCGGGATGTTGATGTCACCGCGTTCGTTTACAAGCTCCGTTTCGACGCCGCTGTATATCTTTATCGGATGTTTCGGTTTGTATTCATTTTTTTCCTTCAGATATTTTTCGAATTCAGCGGGGATGATGCGGTGCCAGCACACCCAGTCCTGCTTGCCGTTAGGCAACGTCGCGGAGTAATGCTTCAGGACGGCTATTTCTTCGAGTCCGAGCTTGTACGCCTCATTTTCGATGTTTTCAAAAGTCATCGACTCATTTGCACAAGCGTCGATATAATAGTGCACATGATAATCAGCTTTCATTCGTATCATCAGCCTCCCGATATTTTCCGGTATCTTTGACATCAGAGCCGGAACGTCTGACGCTTCGCATATGCGTTGCGAATCCGTTGACCTCCGCGCGCTCCATAGCTCCGAACAAACGCGATTTCAGCCCGTGGTCTTCCGCTTCGAGTTTTGCAAGCATTTGCTTTATCCGTTCGCGGTCCGTGTATCCGTCCGCAGGGCAAATTTTCGGCGCTACGGCTATGTTGTTGTCTTCGACGAAACGACGAGCAAAATGTTCGGGCATATACAGCAGCGGACGTATCACCGTGACTTTTTTGCGGTCAAGGTATGTGACGGGGGCAAAACAGCCGATCCGGCCTTCATTGAACAGGTTGAGCATGAAGGTTTCGACTGCGTCGTCAAAGTGGTGCCCAAGCGCTACTTTTGAACAACCATTGGCAAGTGCGGCATCGTGCAGTGCTCCGCGCCGCAGTTTTGCGCACAGCGAGCACGGAGAATCGCACTTCCGTATCTCAAATACTATGCGGTAAATGTCCGTTTTGACAACTGTATGTTCAAGCTCAAGCCGCCGGCAAAGTTCAGCGGGTGCGCAAGTGTCTCCGCCGTCAAACCCCATGTCAAGTGTTATGGGGACTATTTCAAATTCGGCGGGATAAAACTTCTGAAGTCCCCTCAGCGCGGCAAGCAGCGTCAGACTGTCTTTTCCGCCCGAGACACCGACCGCTATACGGTCGCCGGACGATATCATACCGTAGTCGTCGATAGCGCGCCGGGCAAACCCGAGCAGCTTTTGCATATGCAGGAATTTTTCCATATTTCACCCTATCGTCTCTGATCACTTTAAATTATAACAGACGACCTTATGAAAAACAAGCATTTTTCTCCGTCAAACGTGCGTATACACCCGGTATTTTTGATAACATAGTGTATGTGTGCGGATTTTTTGTGCTTTTGTCACATCATTTTTATATTGTAAAGGTATAATGAAAAATATATAGTATACACAGCCATGCGTGTGTATGCGGAAGGAGAATAAATATGCCGTTCTTTTATTTTGACACATATTATATCATACTGGTCGTCCCGGCGATCCTGATAGCGTTGTGGGCTCAGGTAAGGGTGAAGAGCACATTTGCAAAATACAGCGCTCAGCCGCTTTCAAACGGACTTACGGGTGCTCAGGCTGCACGGCGCATCCTCGACGCCAACGGGCTTTCCGACGTCCGTGTAGAAAGGCAGCCGGGAAATCTGACCGATCATTATGATCCCACGCAACGCGTTGTGCGCCTTTCCGAAGGGGTATACGACCGCAGCACTGCTGCGGCTGTCGGTGTTGCCGCCCACGAGACCGGACACGCAGTACAGCACGCCGAGGGATATTTTCCGCTGACCGTGCGCAGGGCGATAATTCCGATAACAAATTTCGGTTCCATGCTGTCGATGCCGTTGTTGTTGCTCGGCCTTATTATGAGCATTCCCGGCTTGGTCACGATAGGTATACT
>URSI01000017.1 GCA_900550505.1 uncultured Eubacteriales bacterium | reverse complement strand
GCTCTACCAAGTTGAGCCACATCCCGATCTATAATGGTGCGCTCGAAGGGATTCGAACCCCTGACCTTTTGGTTCGTAGCCAAACACTCTATCCAGCTGAGCTAACGGCGCTTATTCAATTCTCATGTATAATACCACACGACCCGTACTTTGTCAATAGATACTTTTGTATTTCAGTTAGAAATAAGCGCCGGGTAACCCATGGTTTTTTGTCTATTTTTACGGCTGTCAGCTATCCAATAACCATTATACTACCGGTTTAACCGTATGTGTTCAGGTTATTGCTGCACCAATATTCCATTTTATGTCATAATTCGTCGTTGACAGTATGAAAAATTTGTGTTAAATATATGCCAATGAGATGACAGCTTTGCTATACTTCTGTTAAACTGTCAAAATTCAATTTGGAGGTTATATCAACTATGGAACGGCTCACTATCGACAGAATTCTTACAACAGGTTCAAAAAGCTTGACACTTAATTACACGTTGAAGGGTGAGCCTGACCCGCAAACCAACATAATGATGTATTCCATTTCCGTTATGGAGACCGACGAAGATGGCAACACTACCATCCTTGAAGCACCTCAGCTGACCCACATCAAGGAAGCAGCAGTGAACGCGCTCAAACAATTTGCCGACGGTCTGGTGACCAGCGACGACTTTTGGTATGTCATAGATGACTTCTTCGCCAACACCGATAACATATAAAACTAAAAAATGACTTGTGCGTAACGCTCGGATATGTTATAATAGGTAAACATTTCATGAGGAAGTTGCCATGAGTTTTCCGAGTATTGTAAACATAAGCCAACGCAACGGCATAAAAACCTTTCCCCAAAATATTTTTGAAGATCTGAAGATCTCCCATCTGCTCTCAGCGGAAGCATTGTTACCGATGCGCACTGTCTGTACAGCAGCAGACATCAGCGAACGCCGCGAAGTATTTCGTGAGCTTGAGGCGACCTCCGCTTTCGACGTGATGTCGTCTCTTTACGAATTGTCTTGTGCTACGGCTATACATTCCGAACTTTTTTCGGCAGCAGAAGCCGATTCTGAAAAGGCAGTGGCATTTGCATCACTTTGCGCCTCGATATGCAGATTTGCCGAAAAATCCGCTGATACCGGTTTTACCTCACCGTTGCTTTCGCGTTTTTCGTCGTATTTTAAGGATCTGACAGATTCGGAATCATTTTGTGAGCTCCGTGCAGCAGTTGAATCATTGCCGGACATCCCGTCCGTCAGTTTTCGTGTAACAGGTGAGGAACTGTCACTGCTTCCGGTCACCGATACGGCATATACGGACAGGCTCGCGGCATGCGCCGGGCAACTCGGTATAACCTTACCGGATCGACGCCGTGCCCCCGCGCGCAGGATGGCGGTACGCGTCTGTGACGCCGTTGCCTCGCTTTACCCGGAGGTATTCAAAAAATATTCGGATTTTTCGGAGAAGTTCTCTTATTTTTATGATCCGTCCATACTGTCTTACAGAGAACAGCTCGCCTTTTACCTTGAGGTATGCCGCCTTCGTATGCGCGCAGCCGACTATGGGATACCGTGTGTCTACCCGACAATTTCAAATCAAAAGCACATGATATGCGACAGCGTATACGACGTTACTCTAATCCTGAAAAATCAACGGGATATTGTTCCCAATGACATCGATATGACGAGCCGGGAGCCGTTTTTCTTCCTCACCGGAGCAAACGGCGGCGGCAAGACGACATATATGAGAGCGGTCGGCGTTACGCTCGTGCTGTTTCTTACCGGATGTCCGGTTTTTGCCCGCAGCGCAGACATCTTCCCTTTTTCATGCGTATTTACTCATTTTCCTCAGGACGAACGGTTTGACGATACCGGAAGATTTCTGGATGAAGAGCGAAGGATAGATGCCATTTTGGAATCTTCTGACGAAGATTCCGTGATACTGTTGAACGAGACCTATTCTACAACCGCAAAGGAAACCGCCGAAGAACGTACCGAATCGCTTGCCAGAAAACTTTATGAACAAAAAAGGTTCGGTATCTATATCACGCATCAACATGCCATGGAGTTGACGGACATACCGTTGCTCTCCGTGGCGGTCGACGAGAATGACAATAACAAACGCACCTACCGTATCGTAAGGCGAAAGACTTCTCCTCGCTCTTTCGCAAATGACATCCTGATCCGTTATGGACTCACCCGCGGTCAGCTTGCAGAAAGGTTCGGTGTGGAACTGTGATGAAATTCTCCTTACTGTATCGTGGCCCCAACACGGCGGAGCCGATACGCCTCGACGAAAAATTGTTATATGACCTTTCACTCGATAAGGCCGTATCTTCGTTTTGCCCCCACCCCAAGCGCGCGGCATACTTTACTGACGTTCTTGCTTCGCCCGCCCAAACCCTCGACGATATAACATACCGACAGGATATACTGAAAGATTTTATTTCGAACGGCAAGCTTCTTGACAATATGAAGCTGATATTCAATCGCTACGACAAGATCATCGGAGACTGGGAGGAGCTGCGCAGAAACGTGTATCCATCCGATGCCGGAGGTGGATATCGCGCGCTGCTGGATTACACCTACTCACAGATGCAAGTCACTGCGACATTCACAAAGACCATCGTTGCATATCTGAAATCCTTCGGAGAACTGCTTGAAAACGCCGACATACACTCAATGGGACTTTGCAACATACGCGGGTACTGCCGTGAAATGACCCGTAACAAAGCCCTTGACGAAGTAGCGGAAATAGCGTCGCTTTTCCAATACCGTTCGCCGGATGATTACCGTTTTACCGTTTCTGTCACGATGGATGAGGCGCTTCGTGCGACTGGCTGTGAACTTACGGATATTACCGACTGCAATTCACTAAAAAAAGACGGTCTGCTCAAGAAGTTTTTTTCAAAAAAGCAGGACACCAACGAGACCAAACTCGGAGACACCGAAAGCGATGACGCCTTGTATGTGTTGAACGAAGCTTTAAGAAGGACGCACGACGCATTGTCCGATATTGCCGACGGGGTGTATGAGCTTTTTTACGGGCTCTCCCGCGAGTTTATGTTTTACGATGCCGCCGTTTTATATGTCGAAATGCTTGAGCAAAACGGCGTGACATACACGTTCCCCGAAATACTTGATGAATCCTCCGACACGTTCAGAGCCAAGGAACTGCGCGATCTGATATTGTGCTGTGACCCTGATAGGGTTGTCACGGCAAATGATGTGCGTTTCGAATCACACGACAGCGGCATGCTGATAAGAGGGCGAAACAATACAGGAAAAACCGTCTTTCTCCGCTCGGTCGCGCTCGCACAGATCTTCGCTCAATCCGGTCTGCCGGTATGTGCGGAAAATGCTCAGATCAGTATACGCAGCATGATATGTGCGCATTTTTCCTCTGCTGAGGAAGAACTTCGTGAAGGTGACGTGGCGGGCAGATTTGAAGGCGAGGTCCAATTGATAGCGGATATCGTCAATAAACTGCGGCCGCACGGACTTGTTTTTTTCAACGAGACGTTTCAGACTACATCATATGACGAAGCTACAAAAGCCATCGGAGCCGTACTTGCGCTTCTCGCCAAGCTCAACATACAGTTTGTCTTTGTCACACACCTTACAGGACTTTTTGATGAGGAACTGGGAGGTGTAAGAAGGATGGAAACGGACGAGGGCGTCAACCGGTTCAAACTTCGTGAGATATCTGCGGATTTTGATACGAAAGAATGACATATTCATTTTAAAATGTCAGCACAAGCTGTGAGGATTTTCAGATGGACGCGGTGACTGAGCTTTCACAAATCATAAACGGATCCGATAATATCGTATTTTTCGGCGGCGCAGGCGTATCAACCGAAAGCGGGATACCAGATTTCCGCGGTTCAGGCGGACTGTACACCTCGCATAACGATGCAGCAGTAAGCCCCGAAACCATACTAACAGCAAGGTATATGATGACTCATCCGGCGGAGTTTTTCCGCTATTATGTTTCGCATATGCTCCATCCCACAGCCGAGCCCAACCGTGCACACACGGCTCTGGCGGAACTGGAAAAGCGCGGTAAGCTGAAGGCGGTCATTACGCAGAACATTGATGCACTGCATCAAAAGGCCGGCAGCGTCAATGTGCTTGAATTACACGGTTCTTCTTCGCGCAACTACTGCATCGGCTGCGGAAAAAGCTTCCCGACTGATTTCATACTGAATGCGAGGCCTTATCCGAAGTGCACCTCGTGCGGGCATTTGGTAAGACCGGATGTAGTCATGTATGGCGAGCCGCTCAACGGCGCCGTATTTGAAAGCGCCGAAAGATACATCAGGTATGCCGATGTGCTGATAGTAGGCGGCACCTCGCTCACGGTGTATCCGGCCTGCTCGCTCGTAGATGCATTTTCCGGCAGCCACTTTATAATAATCAACAAAACCCCTACTCCGTATGACAGATATGCCGAATTCGTCATCAACGCACCGATAGGCGATACTCTCCATGATGCCGTATTCTGAAGCGTCTGTCATTGATCTGTCCTCATAAATCAAGTTTGAATGCACTTCGGTGCATTTCTTTTTTGTCTTCATCCGGGCGCAAACAGGTATCGTCAGCATACTATATAGTGTAATGATATCTGTGAGGTGCAGCGATATGAGCTGTCTGCTTTTTGCGTTTGTCGGTGGTGACAAACGAATGATGTATGCCTGCGATGAACTTGTTTCACGCGGGTATGAAGTGTGTTATCACGGATTTGAAAACTATTCGGGCGAAGCCACGCGCTGCCGGTGCGTCGAGGACGCGATCGCCCAGGGAAATGTAATAGTATTGCCGCCGGGCTGTACGACGGAATTGATAAGCCGCTGCTCGGAAAACGACTCAAAGCTGCTCATAGCGGCCGGAATTACCGAAAGGCAGGAAAAAGAAACCGACCGGAAGGTATTCAATTATTTTGATGACGAAAGTCTCAAAATAATGAATGCCGTTCCCACCGCCGAAGGGGCGCTCATGATAGCGATACGTGAAACGTCAGACACGATCGCTTTTTCCGATGTCACGGTCGTGGGATTCGGTCGTGTCGGCGGTGCCGTGGCTAAGCTTTTTTCGGCAGCCGGAGCAAAAGTCACCGTAGCCGTACGAAGCAAAACCGACGAAGCGCGCTGCCACGCAGTTGGATACAAATCCTGCTGCATCTCAGCGCTTGCCGAATCGGTCGAAAACTGTGACATCCTGATAAACACCGTGCCGGCAAGAGTCATAGACAGAAAAGTGCTTCAAAAAACCGGTCCCGACGCCCTGATAATAGACCTGGCGTCAAGACCGGGAGGTATTGATTTTGAGTATGCCAATGAGCTCGAACGCCGTGTCGTATGGGCGTTGTCACTTCCGTCCACGGTAGCGCCGCGGTACTCCGGAAAACTTATAGCCCAGGCAATATTGCGCAAGCTTGAAACGGAGGGCGTGTTATGACAGGTTTTGCAGTATGCGGCTCTTTCTGTAACCACGAACGGGCACTGAATGCAATGCGTGACGCGCTTGAGCTGGATGAGCTGCTGCCCATTCTCTCGGAATCCACGGCAAGCATCGACACGCGATTCGGAACTGCTGCCGAATTCAGGAGAAAAGCCGAAGAAATATGCGGCAGACGCGCGTTTACCGGCATAGCAGAGGCGGAGACGATAAGCGGCGAAAACAAACTCGATGCGCTGATCGTGTGCCCGTGCACAGGCAACCCTCTGTCAAAGATAGCCCACGGCATAACAGACAGTTGTGTCACGATGGCTGTCAAAGCCCACGTGAGGTGCAGAGGGTTTGTCGTGCTGGCGCTTGCGACAAACGATGCATTGTCGGGTTCTTTCCCGTCACTTGCAAGACTATATGACAGAAAATGCTTTTATTTCGTTCCGCTGGCACAGGACGCCCCTAATAAAAAACCGACTTCTCTTGTATGTGATTTCGAAAGACTGAACGAAACCGTAAGAGCGGCACGGCTCGGCGTACAATTACAGCCGTTTCTGCCGTAACGTTCAACCCAGCGATTCAAGTACCGGCAGCGCGTTGTCACGTTCCGCGCGTGTCGCGGCGACATCTTCACCCGTTGTCGGGTCATACATGTACTGGTAGCAGAAAAACGCAACCCCCGTACAATCACGCTGTTGTGAAAGAAACTCAAGGCAGCGGCGTATGATGTCATCGTGCTGAGCCCACTCGTAACAGCCGCTGCCGGCATACCCATCATAACCGCTGACCGCCTTGCCCAACGTCATTCCCACCGCAAGCTTAGCCTTACCGGATGAAGCTACAACGCTCCAACGCCGGTATACACTCACAAAGTCATGTGTCTCATGTTCAAGTCCGAAGTATATCTGAGGGCATATGTAATCAAGATATCCCTCAACGGCACACCAACGGTAAACGTCGGCATAAAGCTGTGAATATGTATTGTCGATATTCCCCGCCGGGCTCACTCCGACTGAAATATCGTCACTGACCGCTTTCACTGCCGAATAGATCATTGAAACTGTTTCATCAACATTGGAACGTCTCCAGTCCGCCAGCTCAAGCTCCCCGTCACCGTCCTTATACGAGGCATATTCGTCGGCATCGAATCCCTCGTCGGTCGTGGGATAAAAATAGTCATCCATGTGAAGACCGTCTATATCATAATTTTCCGCAAGTTCCGTGACCCCGTCGGCTATAAGCTGCCGTGCCTCTTCGCACGCCGGATTCAAGTACCATCTGCCGTCTATCTCAACTATCACGCTGCCACGCTCCTGACCGTCATACCAGCGCCTCAAAGCGTAATCCGGTGAGATTTTCTCCAGTTCTTCCGTTCTCATAAGCCTGAAAGGATTTATCCATGCGTGAACGGACAGAGAGCGCTCGTGCGCCAGCTGCACCAGGATATCAAACGGATCGTATTCCATCGCAATCCCGTAGCTTCCTGTCACAACCGAAGACGCGGGATAAACCGTACTGGGATAAAACGAATCTCCGAACGGTCTGACCTGTATTATGACGGTATTGAAACCATCCGCCCCTACTCTGTCAAGGACAGCAGACGCAAGTTCAATAAATTCTTCTTTATCGCGTTGTTTTCCGCCGGAAGTGTATACCGGCTGCATATCATACTGCGTGAGCCATACCGCTTTCATGTAGTCGTAATTCAAACGTGTGTACTCTTTCGTCATTGCGGTTTGCGCGGACAAGTCTCCGCTCTCCTCAGATTCCGTCGGTCTGTCAATATCACAGGAAGTAAGCGACGATATTATCGCCAGAAAACAAGCCGCCAGTACAAATACCTTTTTGAATCTCAAGATCATACTTCTCCATTCAGTTTCTTTTCCATGATCGTACGCTGCGGCTTATATCCGACAACTTCATAAAAACGCATCGCACGATTATTAGCGCACCAACAATTCAGTTCGACACGATCGCACCCGGATCTTGCGGCATATCCTTCGGCAAACGAGACCATAAAACTCCCCGCACCGCTGCGTCGAAACGGTTCTGATACGCAAAGATCGTCAATGTATAACACTTTGGCAGCACGGTGCAAAATATCCTCATCCACGGTGCGCAGACATAAGAAAATGTATCCCACCCTGTCACCGTGTGAATTTTCGCAGATGAAAACAGGTGTATCCGGACATGCCGTCAGAGCTGCAAAACTTTCTGCATCGTATTTGAGGCCGCCGTCTCTGAAAATATCGGGACGAAAAGAAGCGTGGAGTTTACATATTTCAAGCAACAAATACTGTACAAACTCCCAATCATTTGGAACAGCCTGCCTGCATGAAAATCCCACATCCGTCTTGTTTACATCGTCCGTCATATCCGTCACCCCGCAGGATTTTATTTTACATGCGCACAGTATATACCGATTTCATAAAAATTTCAATAATAAATTTTCTATAATACTTGAATTCGACGGAATGTTAGTGTATAATCAGCCACGTATGAAAGCCACATATGGTGGCCACAGGAAGGAAACCTCGAGTCTGCATGAGAAAACATATGGCGATAGCGATAGACGGACCATCCGGTTCAGGTAAAAGTACGCTTGCAAAGCGTCTGGCGTCTCATTTCGGTTTTCTTTACGTTGACACGGGCGCTCTGTATCGTGCTGTCGGGCTTCACGCCATTCGTCAGGGAATTTCAAAAGACGATGTGAAAGCGGTCGAAGATATGCTGGCGGATCTGTCGGTAACGTTAGAGCTTCATGACAGCGTGAGCACACCGCTGCTCAACGGCGAGGATGTCACTTCGCTGATACGCACCAGTGAAGTGGCGGCGTATGCGTCTTCCCTCTCGGCTATGCCCGCGGTTCGTGCTTTTCTGCTCGACTTGCAAAAGAGGATCGCAAACTCCGCCAGCGTCGTAATGGACGGGCGTGACATAGGCGCCGTGATAATACCCGACGCACAGGTCAAAATCTTTTTGACCGCGTCGGATTCTGACCGCGCAGAGCGGAGATATGCCGAGCTTTCAGCTGCGGGTAGCACCGAGACGCTCGATGAAGTCTTGGAAAAGATGAAGCAGCGAGACTACGGCGACAAGAACAGAGCCATAGCGCCTGCGGTGCCAGCAGCAGATGCGGTGATACTTGACAATACGGGTTTTACCCGTGACCAGACTTTCGAACGCGCGCTGGAAATAGTACGTTCAAGGGCGGTGCCTGAGTGTATAGATTTATAAGGCTGCTTGTAAAAATATTTTATTACCCGCTCTGCCGTGTAAAAGTCATCGGCGACAGCAGCATAAAAAACGGATCTCTGATAGTATGTAATCACATATCCATGCGTGATCCGGTTTTACTCGTCCTTGCGCTTAAAAATGACCAATATATAATGGCAAAAAAAGAGCTGTTCCGGACACGCATCGGTAAGTGGTTTTACTCAATGGCACATGTGTTCCCTGTTGACAGAGGCACCGGCGATGTCGCAGCCATACGAACCTGTGTAAACGTACTTCGCAGAGGCGACAGTTTATTGCTTTTTCCGCAGGGAAAGCGCGTAAAAGGCGTTATTCCGGATGTCAGCGACGCAAAAGGCGGCATAGGACTGATAGCCGCTATGACCGGTGCGGATATTGTTCCGGTTTCGATATATACGCGCGGTCACCGCATCAGATTCATGAAGCGGGTGTATATAATCATAGGCGATGCCATCACGAAGGAAGAGTATGTGAGCGTGACCAACGGCGACCGCGATGGGATCGCCCGCTATGCTTTCTCAAAGGTCATCGAACAATTGAAGGATGCCCAGCGGCGATACGACGGGGACGACCGCGAGTCGTGACAGTTTTATTGCCGACTCACACGAACGGAGTTATCGTAAACATTTGGATACCATGATTACTGTCGCGGATAACGCAGGCTTCTGCTTTGGTGTAAAGCGCGCGGTTTCTTTGGTGGATGACGCGCTCAACGGCAATGACAGGCTCTTTATGCTCGGGGAGCTGATACACAACAAGGACTTTTCCGACAGGCTCATCGCGAGAGGCGCGCAAATAATTACACCCGACGACATATACGGACTTGATCCTGAAAAGGCTCTCGTTTTCATCCGAGCTCACGGCGAGCAGCGAGAGACGTTTGAAAAATTAGAACGTCTCGGTCTGCGATACGTGGACGCCACGTGCCCGTATGTAAGAAAAATACATGATATCGTCTCGTCACGCACAAACGACGGGACACACTGCCTGATAATCGGCTCTGCCTCACATCCCGAGGTCGTTGCCACTGCCAGCTTCTGCAACGGCGGCTACACCGTGTGCGGTAGCGTAGATGAGCTCGCCGCGGCAGTCCTGCCGAACGGACACATCATCGCGGTATCGCAGACAACGCACTCGCTCGATGACTGGATAGACTGCACCAAACTGTTGAGATCCATCAGACCGGATGCCGAAATATATGACACAGTATGCAGGGTAACGCAGGAAAGGCAGCGTGAAACGGAACGGCTCGCCGCAGAAAGCGATGCAGTATTTGTCATAGGCGGTTTGCAAAGTGCCAACACGACAGAGCTTTATGAGATCGCACAAAGAAACTGCGATACTGTTTATCGTCTTGAAAACGCAGCCGGGCTCACCGGAATACCGCTTTGTGAGCTCAAAGCACTGAAGGGCAAAAGAATTTCGATCACTGCAGGCGCATCGACGCCTGAGGATATAACACAGGAGGTAATTTTTGCAATGACAGAAATTATTGGAGACGTCAGTTTCGCTGACATGTTGAATGAAGCGTTCAAAACAGTACATACTGGGGAAAGGGTTACGGGTACCGTTTCAATGGTATGTCCTGCCGAAATACATGTCGACCTCGGCACCAAGCATACCGGCATACTGCCGTATGACGAGATAGCCACTGACTCTTCAGTTGATCTGATGAACGAATTCCATGTCGGGGACAAGATCGATGTGGTCGTGATAAAACTCAACGACTCGGAAGGCACCGTGCTTCTTTCGAAGAAGCGCTTTGACGCAGATAAGAATTGGCAGGTGCTTGAGGCCGCATATGAGGCAAACGAGATCCTCACCGGAAAAGTCAAGGAGGTAGTTAAGGGCGGCGTCATCATCGGCTACAACGGAACACGTGTGTTCGTGCCTGCTTCACAGACCGGAATCGCACGTGACGGGGATATGTCAGTGCTTGTCGGACAGGAGGAACCGTTCCGTATTATCGAAACCAATCCCTACAAAAAGCGTGTGGTAGCTTCGATACGCAACGCAAAGCGCAGCATAAGGAAGCAGGCCGCAGCTAATTTCTACGAGACTGCCGAGGTCGGTCAGAAGATCCACGGTACAGTCCGTTCGCTCACCTCTTTCGGCGCATTTGTCGATCTGGGCGGTGTTGACGGCCTTGTACACATCACGGAGCTCTCCTGGGGCAGACTGAGAAAGCCGGAGGACGTCCTTAAAGTAGGCGACGAGATCGATGTCTACATCAAGGATATCGACAAAGAGAAAAAGCGTATATCCCTGGGATATAAGACCGAAGCGAACAATCCCTGGAACATCTTCGTGTCGAAATACAACGTCGGCGATGTCGTTGATGTAAAAGTCGTCAGCATAATGACGTACGGTGCGTTTGCAGAGATAATCAATGACGTTGATGGCTTGATCCACATTTCACAGTTGGCTACCGAACCCGTTGCAAACGTAAAAGACGTTGTAAAGATTGGTGACGTTCTGACCGTAAAGATCGTAGCGATAGATTACGACGCACATAGGATAAATCTCTCAAGGAAGGCAGTTCTGGAAGACGAAGTTTCTTCAGACGAACCGAAGGTCTACTCCTCTGACGACCATGAAAGCGCAAAGGAGAATGCTGATGAGTGATCGCATGGACGATATAAAAGACAACGAGCAGTTTGACGAAGAGGAAGAGTGCACCGTTGAAGAGTATACCCTTACGGATGAAGACGGCAACGAAAGCCGCTATGACCTCATTGGAACTCTCGAACTCAATGACAAGAACTACGTGGCTCTCCTGCCTGTCGAAGACACCGAAGGTAACGAGTATGTGATACTTCGTGTGGAGCAGGATGAGGACGAAGAACCCGTATTCGTTACAATCGATGATGACGACGAGTTTGACAGCGTAGCCGATGCCTTTGAGGATTTGTTCATGGGCGAGTTTGACTGCGACGAAAACGGGTTTTCAGTGGAAGAATAGCAAAAATTTAAAACGGGGTTTTCCTGCCGGATGCGTGTTGTGTGCTTGTAAAAACCCACAAACACGAAAAGGAGCCAGTGCTTCAATGATTGGGAATGCAGACCTCCCGCTGACTTGTCGCGGACGCTGGGAGCACGAAAACATTGAGCCGGCACCGTCCTGCATAGCAGGGTTTCGTTCCTGCGCCTCACGGTCACGGCGGGAAAGCTTTGATTAAAACGGTACGGCGATCCGCTATAACGGGCACCGTCCCGTTTTGATTTGTATTTGTACCAAAACGAAAAATTATGAATTACCGGCGAAAAGCCGGCTATCCTGGGAAGGTACCAATGTCACTGCCGCGCGTTTTTCTTACAAAAGAGCAAATCTCCGACACTGCCATTATCAAGGGAACGGACGCACATCATCTGAGGAATGTTTTGCGGCTTAAGCCTGGAGATAAGATAGTGATATGCGACATGCAACGCACCGAGTATGAGTGCGTAATTTCCGATATCGGCTGCAACGGAGGCTCGGACATTCATGTGAATATTACGTCTCAGCACGTCTCTCCTGCCGAAGATAACTATGAGACGACGCTGTTTCAAGCAGTGGTGAAGGGCGATCGCTTCGAGATCGCCGTACAAAAATCGACCGAGCTCGGTATTACGCGGATAGTTCCGGTTGTAACGGAACGCTGTGTCGCGCGTTTGAACGGTGATTCACTGAAATCAAGATTGATTCGCTATGAACGTATTGCCCAATCTGCCGCTCAACAATGCGGACGCGGGATCATTCCTCAGGTAGCTTCGCCGATAAAATATGACGAGGCACTGCAAATTATGCTTTCTGATCACGACTGCCCTTTTGTGTGTTACGAGGGTGATGGTACTCATCCTCTACGTGAGCTGATCGAAGTCTCACCTGTGCCGCATAAATTTGCGTTTCTCATCGGACCAGAGGGCGGGCTTTCACTGCGGGAAGCGAAACTCGCCACTGAAATAGGTATACCGCTTGCGGGATTAGGACGCCGCATTCTTCGCACCGAGACTGCATCTTCCTTTGTACTTAGTGCTATTTCTGTGCTTACGTGCGACAAAAAAATGTAGAATTTTTGTGAAAGCTCTTGAAATCATTATGGTGAAATAGTATAATTGGCGTAGTATGAAATGTAGCGAGAAG
>URSI01000016.1 GCA_900550505.1 uncultured Eubacteriales bacterium | reverse complement strand
CGAACGCTTCGGCGGTAAGCTGTATCTGGAATTCGGCGGCAAACTGTTTGACGATTACCACGCTTCCCGCGTGTTGCCGGGGTTTGCGCCGGACAGCAAGGTGCGTATGCTGATGGAGCTGCGCGATACTGCCGAAATAGTGATAGTGATAAGCGCGGCGGATATAGCGAAGAACAAGGTGCGCGGCGACCTCGGCATAACCTATGACCTCGACGTCCTGCGTCTTATCGACGCTTTCCGCGGGATAGGGCTGTATGTGGGCAGCGTGGTGATAACACAGTTCAGCGCACAGCCGGCGGCGGAGCTTTTCCGTCACAGGCTTGAGTCGCTCGGGCTGCGCGTCTATCTGCATTATCCCATAGAGGGCTACCCGTCAGACGTATCACTCATAGTGAGCGACGACGGCTACGGCCGCAACGAATACATAGAGACCACCCGTTCACTGGTGGTCGTCACGGCGCCGGGACCCGGCAGCGGAAAGATGGCGACATGCCTTTCGCAGCTGTATCACGAGCACAAGCGGGGCATAAGCGCAGGCTATGCCAAATTTGAGACATTTCCCGTATGGAACCTGCCGCTGAAGCATCCCGTCAACCTCGCATATGAGGCTGCCACGGCTGACCTGAGCGACGTAAACGTGATAGACCCGTTCCACCTTGAGGCTTACGGCACGACGGCGGTGAACTATAACCGTGACGTCGAGATATTTCCGGTGCTCAATACGGTATTTGAGCGGATATGCGGCAGCTCTCCCTATAAATCCCCTACCGACATGGGGGTAAACATGGCGGGCAGCTGCATCATAGATGACGAAGTGTGCCGCCGCGCGTCTCTTGATGAGATAATACGCCGCTATTACCAGACGCTCTGTGCGCACCGCAAGGGAATGGCGACGGACGACGAGGTGTTCAAGATCGAGCTGCTCATGAAGCAGGCGGGTATCACCACCGCCGACCGTCCGGTCGTAGAGGCGGCACTGGAAAAGGCGAAGGAGACCGGCGCGCCCGCCGCGGCCATACAGCTCAACGACGGCAGGATCGTCACGGGCAAGACTTCGGCTTTGCTCGGCGCCTCGGCTGCCATGCTGCTGAACGCGCTCAAGGCGCTCGGCAATATCTCGGACGATATGCTGCTGATATCTCCGGTCGTCATAGAGCCGGTACAGGATCTCAAGACGTCATATCTCGGCAACAGGAACCCGAGGCTGCACACGGACGAGGTGCTTGTCGCGCTTTCAATATGCGCGGCTACGAATCCCGTCGCTGCGTTCGCGCTCGAAAAGCTCCGGCTGCTCCGCGGCTGCGAGATGCACTCCAGCGTGATACTCTCGCAGGTGGACGAAAACACTTTGAAAAAACTGGGCGTGAACCTGACCTGCGAGCCGCAGTATCAGACAAAGAAGCTTTATCACAAATAACAAACCGTCCGGAAACGTCACGGCTTTTTCGGGCTCGCATACGGATAAATGAAAAGGCAGAGCGATAGATGCTCTGCCTTGTTTTCGTTCCGGATAAGCTGCCGAAGCACGTGCTGACGATAGGTTTTCCGGTATTTTCATCCGTAACGCCGCCGTGTTTTATCAAATACAGATGCCGCGGCGAATTTCAGGTCAAATATCCTGTTTTAAAAAATAAATGACCGCCACCGCTATTACCAGGACGCAAAGCGCCAATATAAAACATCCGACGGCTTTGCGTTTATCCTTTTCTTCCGCATCGTACCGGTCGTATTCGCGCCCGGTCTGCGTTCCGTATATGGGTTGCTGCGGGCACTGACTTTTTTTCGGGGTCACCGTCTTTTGCGACTCGGTCGCCCGGCGGTACAATGCAAGCGGATCGGTCCGGCTCATGATGCGGTCATAAAAACCGTCCAGCCACTCGGCGTCTCCGGGACAGCAGCTGTTTGCTTCCGTGCAGCCCGTTTCGTGTACGATCCGGTTTCTGACATGCCGGCAGCGTTTCAGCGTTTTGAAGTCATGATCCCAACCGGGGACATAAAGCGCTCCGTTACGGATTTTTTCCATTTCCTCAATATATGCGGTGACCTTTCTTTCGTCACCCATTACGTCACCGCACAGTTGTTCAAGACGTTTATACGATTCGAGAAAACTCACCCGTGACGCCTCCCTTCGCACAGCTGTTTTTTCAATCTTTCAGCGGCTCATCGAATCCGCATCGCTTTTTCAGTCCCTCCAACGCTCCATCTGACCCGCGCCGTTTTTTCAATCTTTCCGGCGATTCATCGAATCCGCATCGCTTTTTCAGTCCTTCCGGCGATCCATCAAATCCGAACCGTTTTTTCAGTCCTTCCGGCGGTTCATCGAACCTGCATCGCTGTTTTTCGGACATTCGCAATATTTTCCGCCGCCTTCGGCTCTGTCGGCCTTCGATCGATGACCGACACGTAATTGTACCATAATCATCCGATAAAATTCAATGCTTTTTTACCGCTTTTGGCTTTCCTCCGCACCGGCGTCGGGTTCGGCGCAAATAAAAGTGCGTGACGCGTCAACTTTCGCGCTTTTTCGGCATATGCTGACAACGGAGCCGCAAACGCGGCCCTGAAAGGACTGATCATATGCAAAACAACACCGTCGGGCGCGGGGCGTCCTGTTACCCGTCGGCGGCAATGGTATATTCGCCCATGCAGACCTGGGGCGAGCTGTTCGAACCCGATGTGGCGCTGTGGCGTGGCACGCTCTTCCCGGAGCTTGACAAGCCGTTCATGCGCGGCGCCGGGAACGACGAAAGGGAGGAACGCCGCCGTGACTGATGAAAGAAAAGCGCTCATGCTGCGATTACAGCAGGCGTCATTTGCGCTGTGGGAGACCATGCTGTTTCTCGACACGCATCCGGACGATGCGGAAGCGCTGAAATATTTTGCCGAAATACGTCAGAAATCGCGCGAGCTGACGGCACAGTACGAAAAGAAGTACGGACCCGTCACCGCAGAAGCCACCTACGCGGGCGCGCACTGGAACTGGGTGGACGGACCGTGGCCGTGGCAGACGGAAAGGAGCGGAATGAACAATGTGGATCTATGAAAAAAAGCTGCAATATCCGGTAAACATCAAAACTCCGAACGCAGCGCTTGCAAAACTGATAATCACACAGTTCGGCGGACCTGACGGAGAGCTCGGCGCATCCACCAGATATCTTGCGCAGCGCTATTCCATGCCGTACAACGAGGTGGTCGGTGCGCTCACCGACATCGGAACGGAAGAGATAGCCCATGTGGAAATGATCTGTGCGATAGTCTATCAGCTCACGCGGGACCTCACGCCGCAGCAGATCGCAGAGCAGGGCTTTGACGCGTATTTTGTGGATCACACCACCGGGCTTTACCCCGTTGCCGCGTCGGGAGTACCGTTCAGTGCGAGCGCGCTCCAGTCCAAGGGCGACCCGATAACCGACCTTACCGAGGACCTTGCGGCGGAGCAAAAGGCGCGTACGACCTATGACAATATCCTGCGGTTCTGTGACGATGCCGACGTCCGCGACCCGATCCGGTTTTTGCGCGCGCGTGAAATAGTTCACTTCCAGCGCTTCGGCGAATCGCTCAGACTGGTACAGGATAAGCTCGATTCACGCAATTTCTATGCCTATAACCCTGCCTTTGACGGCAAGTGGGGCGGATAACTCCGTAACGGGCAAAATCAAAAGCTGCCTTGAAAACAGGGCAGCTTTTTTTGATATGATCCCACGATCCCGGGCGCTTTTTTATATTTGTGGATCAGGCGGCATGCGCTCCTCCGGCTGCGGACATTTTTACGCGTTTATGCTCAGCTCTTCAACGGTCAGCTTCTGATACGCCGTCCCGGCGACAAATATTTTCAGTCCGCTTATAACGACCCGCCCTTCGTCGTCAAACGCCGCCGAAGGCAGCGGCAACGACCGCAGCGGTATGGTGATATCGACTGTTTGTGCCGGAAGTATATCACCCGACACCGGTTCGGTCTCACATCCGAGGAACGGATCGAGCCTGAAGTAATAGCCCTCCGGAGCGGCGGTCGGTGTGGCGCCCGAAAAGAACAGGATCAGGCTGGCACCTACCGACGCCGTAGAAAGTCTGCATACGAGCGCTGCGTCGGCGGAAACGGCCACCGGCATATCAAAGCTGTAATGTGCCTCCGGCCAAAGCCCGTTCGTATTGAAAAGCTCGTAGCCTGCCGGTGTTTTCCTGACGGTCAGCATCCCGTCCGGCACATAAAATCCGCCCTCGTCCTCCGGCATCAGCGAGAAGCTTTCTCCCGCCGCGATCACTTTTGCGGCGTCGTTATCCACGCGCGGCGCGGTGGGGTCGGAGTTGAAATTCTCAAGCAGCAGCGCAAGAAGTGTTTCCGCAAACACGGTATTTCCCGCTTCGGAAAGGTGTATACCGTCTGCCACCGTTGTTTTTTCCGGACATTCCCCGCACGCCGCCCTCATATCAGCGAGCAGACAGTTTTGCTCTTTTGCTACCTGCCGTGTCTGCTCGTTATACACGTCGAGCCACTCCAGCGGGGTGCCTGCGTTTACATAATGTGACCGGTCTTGTCCCTGCGACGAAAAAAACACCGAATTATCCAACGGATTGGTGGTCATCAGTATGGGTTCGGCGCCTGCGGCTCTGACCGCAAGCACCATCTCAGTGAGGTTTTCGGCAAATTTTTCCGGCGTTACCCGCGGGACGTCCGTCGCCGTCATCAGCATATCGTTCATTCCGTAGCAGATGGTCACGATATCCGGCTCCCGCGAGAGCACGAAAGCCTCCAGCCGTTTCAGACCGTCTTCCGTCGTCGTACCTCCCATCGCTCCGTTAAAATAGTGCATATTTGCGGAATCCGCAACGCTCCTGCCCCACGTGCCCATAGCGGTTATGCTGTCGCCGAAAACCACCAGCTTCGCCCCGTCGAGCAGCAGCGGCACGTCGACGGCTTGGGAGGTCCCGGAAACATCGCTTTCATCCTGCTTTACATCTTCCGGCGTACAGGATGCGAAAGCACATACGGAAAAAATGAAAATCAGAGCCGTCGCGATCATTCTTTTGAAAG
The DNA here is from genome assembly GCA_900550505.1 of uncultured Eubacteriales bacterium. Lineage (GTDB taxonomy): Bacteria > Bacillota > Clostridia > Oscillospirales > CAG-382 > UMGS1307. Next base: position 8,233 of record URSI01000016.1, on the reverse strand, counting down.
CTGTCGTTTTCACCGGCAAGTCCCGTCCTTTCAGGCCTGCATACGATTTATTTGTGATACGGTGCGCCCCGCGTTATCATGAACCCGCGGTATATCTGCTCGAGCAGCATTACCCGCGCAAGCGAATGGGGAAATGTCATAACAGACATTGACAGCAGCAACCCGCACGAACGCTTCACACTCTCGGAAAGTCCGTGCGAAGAGCCGATTATAAAGCTGACCGAACCCGGGTCGGCACGCCGTTTCTCCAGCAGTGCCGCGAACGACCCCGAATCCATCTGCCTGCCCTCTATGCAGAGCGCCACCGGATACGAACGCTGTTTGACTGCGGCAAGTATGCGTACGCCCTCGGACTCGAGTGCTTTTGATACCTCCGCCGCGCTGCGCTCATCCGATATTTTCGTCTCTTTCACCGGCGTGTCGATAAAGTCACAGAAAGCACCCAGCCGCCGCACATATTCGGCGGCGGCTGCGGCATAGTGATTTTCCTTGAACTCGCCGACGTGTATCAGCTGTACCGTCATACCTTGTCGAGCGAGCCGATCACGTCCTCGAGTATGTCCTCGATGTTCTCGATACCGACCGAAAGCCGGACGAGTCCCGGAGTGATCCCCGCGGCGACGAGCTGCTCGTCAGTGAGCTGACGGTGCGTGGCGCTTGCCGGGTGCAATACCAGCGTGCGTACGTCCGCCACATGGACGCAATTGCTCGCCAGTTTCAGCCCGTCCATGAATTTTATCGCCCGTTCGCGGCTGCCCGCAACGGAAAACGAGATGACTCCCGCGCACCCGTTCGGCAGGTATTTGAGCGCCAGAGCATGGCTCGGGCTGCTCTCGAGCGCCGGATAATTCACAAATTCCACATTGCGGTGTTTTTCAAGCGCCTGCGCCACCTTTTCCGCGTTGCGGGAATGACGCTCCATCCGCAGCGCCAGGGTCTGTATGCCCAGATCGAGCAAAAACGCGCTTTGTGCCGACATCAGCACTCCGAAATCGCGCACGAGCTGAACCCGCAGCTTTGTTATGTAAGCGCTTTCACCGAACGCCTCGGTATAAACGAGCCCGTGGTACGATTCGTCGGGACGGGAAAGTCCTTCGTAGCCCGACCAGTCAAACTTTCCGCTGTCCACCACGCATCCGCCCACGACCACGGCATGACCGTCAAGGTATTTGGTGGTGGAATGTACCACAATATCCGCGCCGAATTCAAACGGCCTGCAAAGCACCGGTGTGGGGAAGGTGTTGTCTATTATCAGCGGGACTCCGTTCCTGTGAGCTACACGGGCAAATTTTTCGATATCGCACACAGTCAGCGCGGGGTTTGCGAGCGTTTCGCCGAATACGGCCTTGGTATTCGGACGGAAGGCGCGCTGCAGCGTTTCCTCGTCGGCCTCTTCGTCGACAAAGGTGCATTCTATCCCCAGCCGCTTCATCGTAACGGCAAACAAATTGACGGTGCCGCCGTATATCTTTGAGCTTGCTATAAAGTGATCGCCTGCGCCGAGTATATTCACAAGTGAAAGGAACACGGCGGACTGACCGCTTGAAGTAAGGACAGCGCCCACACCGCCCTCGAGCTGTGCCATTTTCTTTTCCACGAGCTCAACGGTCGGGTTAGATATCCGCGAATACATATGTCCGGGCACGGCAAGGTCAAAGAGCTTGCCGACATGCTCGGTGGATTCATATCTGTAAGTAGTCGACTGATAGATAGGCAGCGCCAGCGGCTCGCCGTTTTTCGCACGGTATCCGCCGTGCAGACATTCTGTTTCCTTGTTCATTTTCCTCAGGTCCGTTCTTTCAGTTATTTTTTACTGCACCGGTACTATGGTCATCTGTACTGCTTGAAATTGTTTATCGCCGTATCGACGTCCGGCGTATAATAATATCCGCCGCCCGCTACCTGTCTGTAAGTACCGGGATATATGAGGCTGTCGGTGCCGAAGGCGGTATATGAGGTTATGATGTCGATATTCGCCTCAAAATCCGACTTGCTCATATTTGTGTCCGCCAGAGCCAGCGCGTCACCGATCACATCACAAAGCCCGTCAGCGTTCGACGGAGTATAAAGCCGCACCAGCACCACGCTCATGAGACTGCTCACAAGCTTGTCGTGATTTGCCGGATCGCCGTTTTCGTAATGTGAGAGTATCACAGCGGCGGTTTCCCCCGTCAGCGTCAGCCGACCGGCCGGTATGTCGTATTCATATTCCGGGACCTCGGGGACCTCCGGGATCGAAACGTCGGGCAATGACTCGTCGGAAACCGATGTCTCCGGCACCGACACATCCGCGCTCACTTCCGGCAGCTGCTCCTTCTCTTTTCTCAGCGCATACGGAAGGTCAAAAGTCAACGGACCGAATTCGTCGATGAACACATCGGCGAACTCAGGCACGTCGCGCGCGTCCAGCATGACGTAATAGTCTACAAGCACGCCGGTTATGGCCTCTATCTTGTCACAGAAAAACTCTATGTCCCGCGTTTTGAGAAGATCGCGCAGCTCAGTGTTGACCGAATCTATAAACAGTCTCGTATCGGCGGGTATCACCGTGACCGAAGCTGCGGCATTGGTCTTGCTGCGGCGCAGGAGTATGATGGTATCCGCCTCATCCGCCTGATTTTTCAGGATGACCAGCGTTCCCATAGACTCGCCCCTGAAATCCTCCGGATACGAAGTGTCCCCGTGTGATTCGTCCGAAATGCTTTCGTCTCCCGACTCTTCCGGTCTGCTGTTATCCTGCGGCTGTGAGGTCCCGTCGTCGCTCGTCACCGCTATGTTCAGCAGCTGGTCGATAAAATCGCCCACTACGTTTTCGAAAAGGTAAGAGGCGGCGAATCCGAAAACCGTCACGCCGATAAGAAATGTGATGAAAAAAGTTTTAAAGCCCTTTGACATGGTTGCCCCCCTGCCGGAAATTCCCCGGTTTGAAGAAGATCATTCGGTTTCCCCTGCTACGGCGAACAGATAGTCCTCCGACATGGGGAATGACGGATGCCAGCGCTTTACCGGCACACCGTTGACTGTCTGGACAAAGTGCTCCCCGTCGTAGACCGAAAAATTGGAAAAGTCCGAAAGCCCCTTGCCCGTATATTTCACATATGCTTCCTTGCGCACCCACACTTTGGCGAATCTGAGCGCCTGGTCGTCGCCGCTGCGGACATATTCCGCCTCATCCTCCGTGAAGAACCGCTCAGCCATCACCGCATAATCCGTGCGCCGTTGCGGGGCGGTCATACGCGGCAGATATTCGCCGTCGATACCTATCGGCTTGTCGGATATAGCGACCACCATCACCTCGCCCGTGGTGGTAACGCTCAGAAACACCGTTTCGCTGTCCTTTACATAGGGTTTCCCCTTGGGGGTATATAACACCTCGGCAGAATCGTTTCCCATGTACTCACGCACGGCCGACTCGACGAGCTCATGACGCTCGGAACGGTCCGTACGATATTCATATACATATGTTTTGATATTCATTCCTGCTCCTCCTGAGAAAGCTCCGGCTCTTCACGGGCTTCGGTATCCGGTTCCTGTCCGTCCTCGCGGGCTACCGTCGTCAGGTTGACGACCGAGCCTTCAGCAAGGCGCATGACTATGACGCCTGCCGTGGCGCGTCCGTACACCGGTATCGTATCGGCGTCCATCCTTATGACTATACCTGAATCGGTTATAAGCATCAGGTCGACTCCGTCCGGGATGACCGCAAGTCCGGCGAGCTCTCCCGTTTTTTCTCCGATACGATGGCACATCATACCCTTGCCGCCGCGCTGCTGGACCGAGAAGTCCGCTATCCTGCTGCGCTTGCCGTAGCCCTGACTTGTAACGGTAAGCACACTGAGTCCCTCGCCTGTGCCCCCGGGTATCACTCCCGCGCCGACTATGCGGTCGTCACTGCCGAGCGTCATGGCTTTGACTCCTCTTGCCTGTCTGCCCACACAGCGCACGTCGGTCTCGCTGAACCTTATGGAAAGCCCCGACTGCGAAGCGGCGATGATGTGGTCGTTACCGTGTGTCCTGAGAACATACAGCAGCTCGTCTCCCTCGTCGAGAGTTATCGCATAGAGACCGCCGGCACGTCGCGTTCTGTACTCGGAAAGCTCCACGCGCTTTACCACGCCGTATTTCGTTATCATTGTCAGGTATTCATCGGTCTGCGTGCCGCTCACGGAAATGATGGACGTTATCTCCTCATCACTGCGAAGCTGCAATACATTTGAAAGGTGCGTGCCCTTGGCCGTGCGTGACGATTCGGGTATCTCGTAGCATTTTTTTACGTACATCCTGCCCAGATTGGAGAACATCATAAGATAATCATGGCTGTAAGCGATCATGATATCTTTTACGTAATCCTCTTCCTTGGTTGCCATTCCTGTGATCCCGCGGCCGCCTCTGCGCTGGCTCTGATATGTATCGGCGGGCAGCCGCTTGATGTATCCCGCGCGCGTGACGGTGATCACGCAATCCTCTCTGTCTATAAGGTCCTCGGTGAGTATCTCGTCGTCCACCGGCTCTATATCCGTACGGCGTTCGTCGCCGAACCGCTTTTTTATTTCGTTCAGGTCGTCGGTTATCAGCGCTATTATACGGCTCTCGTCCGCGAGGATCTCGCGCAGCGTACGCACCTGCTCCCGCAGCTGTGCCAGCCTTTCCTCTATCTTTATGCGCTCCAGCCCGGAAAGTCTGCCCAGCGTCATATCGACTATCGCCTGCGCCTGCTCATCAGTCAGATCAAACGCTTCGCACAGCGCCTGCTTGGCCTCGCCGACGCCGGCGCTGGACCTGATGATCTGTATGACCCGGTCGATGTTGTCTATCGCGATCGAATATCCCTCGTATATGTGCTCCTGCTTGAGCGCCTGCTCCAATTCAAAATTGAGCTTGCGGGTCTTTACGTCCTCCTGATGACGCAGGTAATATGTGAGCAGTTCTTTCAGGTTCAGCACCTTCGGCTCACCGTTCACGAGCGCCAGCATATTTACCGCAAAGGTGTCCTGAAGCTGCGTATATTTGTAGAGCAGATTGAGCACCACCTGCGGGTTCGCATCGCGCTTGAGGTCGACGACGATACGCATCCCGGCTCTGCCGGATTCGTTTCTGATATCGCTGATCCCCTCTATCCTGCGTGTTTTGACCATATCCGCCATGGATTCGAGCAGCAGCGAACGGTTGACCTGATACGGCAGCTCCGTGATGATTATGCTCGTTTTACCGTGTTTTTCCTCAAAATGCGCTTTCGCCCTGACTTTTATTTTGCCTCTGCCGGTGAGGTACGCTTCGTACATCCCCGCGATACCGTATATCGTGCCGTACGTCGGAAAATCCGGTCCTTTGATGAACCGCAGCAGATCCTGCACGGTACAATCCGGGTTACCGCTGAGGTAATTCACCGCGTCTATGACCTCGCCAAGGTTATGAGGCGGGATATTCGTCGCCATACCTACCGCGATCCCGACCGACCCGTTCACAAGGAGATTCGGGAACTTTGAAGGCAGACAGACCGGCTCCTGCAGCTTATTGTCGAAGTTCGGCACGAAGTCAACGACTTTTTTATCGATATCCTCGAGCATATAGTCGGAGATACGCGCCATCCTCGCCTCCGTATAACGGTAGGCGGCGGCGCCGTCGCCGTCTATGTTGCCGAAGTTTCCGTGACCCTCAACGAGCGGATACCGCAGCGAAAACGGCTGCGCGAGTCTGACAAGGCTGTCATATACCGCCTGATCTCCGTGCGGATGGTAATGACCCAGCACGTTACCGACCGTAGTCGCGGATTTACGGAAAGGTTTGTCATATGTGAGCTGGTCCTTATACATGGAATAAAGTATCCTGCGGTGCACCGGCTTCAGGCCGTCCCTTACATCCGGAAGCGCGCGGGACACTATAACTGACATTGCATAATTTATGTATGCCGTGCGTATCTCTTTTTCTATACCTACATTTTCGATTTTCTGTGTTTCATGCGCTTTATATTCATTGTCCATATTATCCATCTGATCGTTCCGTCCTGTAATATCCCCCGTTTATCCACAGAGTTTTCCACACATTGTGCATAAATCGGTCCTGAGTGTCTTTTTTTATGTATTCCCGTCGTCAGAAGTCGATGTTTGAAACGTATTTTGCATTTTGCTCTATGAACTCTCTGCGCGGCTCGACCTTGTCTCCCATCAGCACGGTAAAGAGCGCGTCGGCTTCAAAGGCGTCCGAAATATTTATCCTCTTCAGCGTGCGGAGCTCGGGATCCATCGTCGTCTCTCTGAGCTGATCGGCATCCATCTCGCCGAGTCCCTTGTACCGTTCCGCTATCGCGTTGCCGCCCATTTCACTTATCGCCTCGTCACGCTCCGCGTCGCTGAAGGCATAACGCATCTGCTTGCCCTTTGTGACCTTATAAAGCGGCGGCTGCGCGGCATATATATGCCCCTGTTCTATCAACGGACGCATATAGCGGAAGAAAAATGTCAGAAGCAGCGTTTTTATGTGTTCACCGTCAACGTCTGCATCGGCCATTATGATTATCTTGTCATAGCGCAGCTTGGTGATGTCGAATTCCGCACCTATCCCGGTGCCCAGCGCAAGGATTATCGGTATGATCTGAGAAGAAGCGTATATCTTGTCTGCGCGTGATTTTTCAACATTCAGTATCTTGCCCCTGAGCGGGAGTATGGCCTGAAACCTGCTGTCTCTGCCGTCCTTTGCGGTGCCTCCGGCGGAGTCTCCCTCGACAAGAAACAGCTCTGTGAACTCGGCGCGTCTTTCGTTGCAGTCTGCGAGCTTACTGGGCAGCGAAGACGATTCCAGCAGTCCCTTGCGGCGCGTTATCTCCCGTACCCGTCTTGCCTCTTCCCTCGCGCGGGCGGCAAGCACGGATTTTGCCAGTATCTTGCGCGCCGTTGCGGGGTTTTCTTCAAAATATTCCGTCAGCTTTTCGGTTACCATCGACTCGACAAGCGTACGGATATCGCTGTTTCCGAGCTTTGCTTTTGTCTGACTTTCAAACTGCGCGTTTTCCAGCTTTACGCTTACCACGGCGGTCAGTCCCTCGCGGGTATCTTCACCTGCAAGCTTGTCGTCAGCCTTGAGTTCACCTATCTTTTTCCCGTAGTCGTTGAGCACCTTTGTCAGCGCCGATTTGAACCCCGTCTCATGCGTGCCGCCTTCGATGGTGTTCATGTTATTCGCAAAAGTCAGTATCTGTTCGTTATATGTTTCCGTATACTGCATTGCCACCTCAGCCACCGAGGTGCCGCGCTTGCCGGAAACGTATATAACGTCCTCGTGTACCGGGTCGACCGCCTTTTTGGAATTTATATACTCCACAAAGCTCTTTATCCCGCCTTCAAAGCAGAAGGTCTCGGTTTTATGCTCCGGATCGCGTTCGTCATTGAGCACTATACATATACCGCCGTTGAGAAACGACTGCTCGCGCAGACGTGTACGTACTACCTCTCTGTCAAACACGGTCTCTTCGAATATGGTATCGTCGGGCCAGAACCTGACGTAAAGCCCGTGCTCGTTTGTATCTCCTACGTGCTTTACCGGGTCTTTTACCTTACCGTATTCGAATGAAACGGTATACTTTCCGCCTTCATGGCAGTTGACGACCTCCACACGCTTTGAAAGAGCGTTCACTACCGAAGCTCCCACGCCGTGGAGACCGCCGGCTATCTGATAACCGCCGCCGCCGAATTTTCCGCCCGCATGAAGCACCGTGAATATCACCTCAAGCGTAGGAAGATGCAGCTTCGGATGTATTCCCGAAGGCACCCCGCGTCCGTTGTCCAATACGCTGACGCTTCCGTCGGTATGAAGTGTGACCTCTATCCTGTCGCAATATCCCGCAAGCGCTTCGTCTATGGAATTATCCACTATCTCATATATAAGGTGATGAAGTCCCTTTGAAGATGTCGTACCTATATACATACCGGGACGCTTGCGCACTGCTTCAAGGCCTTCGAGCACCTGTATCTGTTCATCGCCGTATTCGCCGCCGAGCGGCAAAGAAGTCTTTTCGTTCTCTTCCATTCGATTATTCTGTCCCTTTCCGCCGCGCAAATCTTCCCGCTGCGCGTGCCTCGTTTATCCTTTTGCATATACCTGTCGCCGGAGAAGGTGAAACATACACCGTTTCATCGACCATGACAAGACTTTTCGGAAGGTCGGCGCACAGTTCCCTTACGGCTCCGCGCCGTTGTACCGCCCGCATGAAATCTCTCGCCCCGCCGTTTGCCGTCGC
>URSI01000015.1 GCA_900550505.1 uncultured Eubacteriales bacterium | reverse complement strand
TTTCAATACCGGCGCCGGAGTCTGCGCCCGTAATATCACCGGAAACCGCTATACTGCCGCTGCCGGAAGCATATAACCCGGCGCCGCTCGCCGCCGTCACCGAACCTTCTATCCTGACGGACGCGCTTGAGGAGACCCGTGCGCCGCCGCCGACATTGCCGGTTATTTTTACCGAACACGAGCCGGACGCATTGAGCGAACCCACGCTGCCGTCAACGGTAAGCGTAACACCGCCGCCGACACTCAATATGCCTATGCCGACGCCCGACAGAACTATCTCACCGTCACCGTCAAACATAGCCTTTGAAAGCGTACCGCCGCTGACCGTGACCTTCGAAGCCACCGTTATCGGGACATCGCAGACGATCTCTCCGTCTATCCTTATATTTGTCTTACCGTCCGCCACGGCTTGCGCAAAGTCCTCAAAATCCGTCACGACAGCCTCGTCTCCCGAAGGTTCCGTATCCTCGCCCCCGGATTCATCGGAAGAGCCTCCGGGCTCCGACTCGTCGGTGCCGGACACGTCGCCCACCGATGTATCTGAAACGGCTCCTTCGCTCGCGTCCGTCGTATCTATCCCGCCGGAAACATCCGGGTCAGCGTCTGCAGCAGCTACGACCGCCGAGTAAGCGCCTATAAACGTCCCCGCAACCACAGCAAGTGCGGCAAACAGCAACAACATCCTTTTCGCCATTGTCTTTTCCCTTTCGGACATATATGGCTATTATACTATATCGGCAAAGATTTTGCAATCGCTTTATAATGAAAATTTTTTCCTATGCGCCCGACTCCCGCGCAGCTGCTTCTCCGTAACGGATTTCCTGAAAAAAGCGGGGGCGCTCCCCAGAGCGTCCCCGCGCCTTATCCGGACGTTTATTTATAAGCATTGAATGCCGCCGTAAGATCCTGCCCCGCAGCGTTGGCTTCCACAAGCACGCAATTGCCCAGAACATGATCCGATGTTTCCGGATCTTCTATAAGATACCGCAGCGTCGCGCTGCCTTCAGATGAAAACGCCTTGTCCTTTTCCGAGCCGGACTCAAACTCGATCACGAGCGCAAACGCACGGCTCTCGCTCGTAAGCCCCTGCCCGACCGACTTTGTGAAATAATGGGCATTATATGAAATCCCCGCCTCGTCCAGCTCACGCTGCACGGTAACTGCTACCTCGTATTCATCCGCAACAAAGGTATAATCAAACCCGGCGTCTTCAAACCCCCTGCGCACGGTGTCAAATCCCGTCCCGCATGAGCAGAGCAGCGCCGATACGGCAAGGCAAACAAATACGAATAAAGCTGTCTTTTTCATATCTCAGTCCTCTATTTTTTTATCCTTGACCACAATATCACCGCAAGCTGACCGGGGATACCCACCGTGAACAGCAGCCAGTAATTTATGTCGATAAAAAGCAGATATATAAAACCCAGCACGCTCCACATGAGAAGCGATACGATCACATATGTAAGCGCCGGGCGTCCCCAGATACAGTTGAACACCAGCAAAACTATAAGAGTCAACGGCACCGCCGCCGCATATATGAGCCAGAGCCTGTCCCACTCGGTAAAAAACTCGCATACAGAATAGGCTATGACCGCTGCCAGCCACACCGGAGTTACGGAAAGTAACGAAACCACAAGCCGGCTGTAATGTTTGTTCTGCGTGGTTTCCGGCATCACATTATCGTGTTCCGCAAGCAGATAATCAACGGTGACGCCGAAAAGCTCCGCTATCTCAGCAAGCACGAAAACATCCGGTACCGACTCCGCACGTTCCCATTTTGACACCGCCTTATCGGTGTAATTCAGCTTGCCGGCAAACTCCGCCTGCGTCATGCCCGCCGACTGTCTCAAAGCGGCTATATTGGCTGCTATCGTCTCTTTGGTATACGGCATCGCACAGGCAATCCTTTCTAACACAGGCTCAAGGCGCAAACGGCACGCTCCTCTGATAAATCATACCATTACGCGCCGCGATTGTCAAGTACCATTGCGTGTTCATACCGTGCTTGACACGCGGAGCGGACTGTGCTACAATTCCGACGGAGGTGATATGTCACGGATAATCTTGAACGTATGAAAAAAGGTCTGCTCTACGACCCCGCAGACACCGAACTTACCTCGCAGCAGTCGCGTTATATCGCCGTGATCAATGAATATAATGCAACCGGCGCAGAGGAAACTCAAAAGCGCGCCGAGCTTTTGCGGCGTATCTTTGCATCCGTCGGCGAAGGCTGCTGGTTTGAGCCGCCGCTGCATGCCAATTGGGGGATACACACACATGTGGGCAACAATGTATATGCCAATTTCAATCTCGTGCTTGTCGACGACGGCGAAGTATTTATCGGCGACGACGTGATGATAGCGCCGAATGTGACGATAGCGACAGCCGGGCATCCGGTCGACCCCGAACTGCGTCGCCGCCATCTTCAGTTCAATCTGCCGGTCAGGATCGGTCGGAACGTCTGGATAGGGGCCGGTGCCACGATACTGCCGGGCGTGACGATAGGCGACGACAGCGTCATAGGAGCCGGCAGCGTAGTGACCCGTGACGTTCCCTCAGGCTGTGTTGCGGTCGGAAACCCATGCCGCGTAATGCGTATGGCCGGGGAATATGACCGGGAGTTCTATTACCGCGGCATGAAAGTGGACCTGTAAGACTTTTTCTACCCATACAAGAAAAATCCGCTGCGGGATTCTGCCCCGGCGGATTTTTATGTCTGATTTTTTCTCTTATCAGTCGCTGTCCGCATTGCGGCGACCGCCTTTATACCGGTGCCCCCAACGCTTCTTCTGCAAGTATCCCGCGCTCTGAAAACGGTATCTTCACACCGTTCACCAACTGGTAATCCTCATTGCCTTTACCGGCAAGAAGCAGGACGTCACCTTGCCGCATCAACGAAACCGCATATCTGATCGCGCTCTCGCGGTCCGCTATTCGGAAATAATCCTTGAAGCCGTTGACCAGACCGCGTTCCATCTGATCGAGTATCTTTTCGGGGTCTTCCGAATCCGGATTATCCGAGGTGAGTATAACGATATCGCTCAGACCGCTCGCAGCCTGTGCCAAACCGATACGTCGGTTCACCGCCTTGCCTCCGGGAGCGCCTACCAGGCACAGCACCCGGCCGCCGTTCTTCCGCGCCTCGGCACGGACGACTTCAAGCACCGCCTGCAGGCTGGCTTTATTGTGTGCGCAATCTATAACGGCGGTACGACCGGCGCCGAGCGGGATCATCTCAAATCTGCCCCTCATCACAGTCGCACCGAGCGCGGCCGTCACATCGTGTGCTTCCACGTTCTCACACCGGCACGCAGCGTACGCCAACGCCGCGTTATATGCGGAATACATACCCGGCTGCCTTACTCTGATACGACAATTATTATCTCCCCGGCTTACGGTAAACACAGTGGATATTCCGTTCCCGTCACGCATACTGCTCTCGTGACTTATCACATAATCTCCTTTTGTCGACGACACCGTAAAACACGGGATACGAAGCCGTGACATCATATATGCGCCGCTCGGATCGTCTGCGTTTATGACCGCAGTATCCGCTGACTGAAGTACCCGCAGCTTGCACTCCCGGTACTCCTCAAAGCTCAGATGTTCCGCCGGGGATATATGGTCCGGAGAAAGGTTGGTAAACACCGCCACCGCATAGTGCAGCCCATCGACACGCCTTTGCTTTACGGCCTGAGACGAAACCTCCAGTACCACATATTCGCACCCGGCACTCACCGCGGCGTAAAAAATACGGTTCAGTGTAAGACTGTCCGGCGTGGTGTTGGCGGTCTCTGTCCTGTTACCGCAGATAACGGCTCCGTCGGTCCCCACTATCGCGGCACGGTGCCCGGCGCGGTTCAGGCAATCGCATATATACTGGGATACGGTCGTTTTTCCCTTCGTGCCGGTAACCGCTATAAGCCTCAGTTTCTTTGCCGGCTCACCGTAAAACCGCGCGGACATCACGGCAAGCTCCGCTCTCGTATCCGCGCAGACGACCTGAGCAGCATCCGGCGGAAGCGGGAGCGGGCGCTCGCACACAAAGGTACGGCAGCCTTCCTCATATGCCTCGAGAGCATGCAGATGACCGTCGTCACGGCTGCCGCTTATACAGACAAACACCGTGCTTTCACGGCATTTTGAAGAATTCACCTCAATATCCTCGACGCGTCTGTCGGCTCCGGGGCATGACATATCCCCCATGAGTTCGCCGAATCCGATATTGATATTCCCCGCCTTTTCCATATACGCTCCCCCCGAGCTTATGATGCGACTCGTCAGCCGCGTGTTTCCAAGTCGTCCGCAATTCTTTCTATTTTGCGAGCAAAATCATCCGCGTCACCCTCCGACAGCCCTGAAACTTTCTTCACCAGTTCCGAAAGCCGCGCGACAGCAGCACGCAGTCTTTCGTACAAGGACCTGCGCGTCCTATCCATTTCGACACTATCCCTGCGACCGGATATCCGACGTCGCGTGCCTTCGCACAGCCACCTGTCGGTCACAAGTTCGAATTCGGCACCGCTGTACGGAGCCACGGCGTCGAAGCCGAGACGTTCCTTTACCGTAGCGGCGAAACTGTCGCAAACCGTATCCTCGCCGTGGTTTACAAAAACTTTCCGCGGCGGACGCTTCAGTCCCTCGAGCCACCAGATCAGCAGATCACGGTCTGCGTGACCGCTCACTCCGTCCATCTGTTCAATATGTGCACGGACCGTAACGTCCTCATTGAACAGCTTAACGCTTCTCGCCCCGTCGATAAGTCTGCGACCGAGTGTGCCCTCTGACTGATATCCCACAAACAATACAGTGCTCTCGCTGCGCCACAAATTGTGTTTAAGATGGTGACGTATACGTCCTGCCTCACACATTCCGCTTGCGGAAATTATCACCTTCGGCGTACGGTCACTGTTCAGCGCTATCGACTCTTCGCTCGTCACGGCGACCCTGAGCCCGTCAAATTTCAGCACATTAACGCCCGACCTGAGGTATTCCAACGTTTCCTCATCATAATATCCGTAAAGAGCGCCGGCATATATTTTTGTCGCCTCCACGGCGAGCGGGCTGTCGACCCAGACTTCAAACCCGTCGTGTCCGGTCACCATCCCCTGCTCCTTTATCTTGTGTATAAGATACAGCATCTCCTGAGTCCTGCCTACGGCGAAGGCAGGGATCACCACGTTTCCGCCTCTGTCGAGTGTCTTTTGTATGACCTCTGCAAGCTGAGATGCATAATCGGCACGAGGCCCGTGCAGGCGGTCGCCGTACGTCGACTCTATCACCACATAATCGGCTTCCGACGGGCGCTGCGGATCGCGGATCAGCGGTCTGTTCACATTTCCGATATCGCCCGAAAACAGCAGTTTTTCCGATTTGCCTTCTTCACTTATATCAAGCTCTATGCTTGAAGACCCGAGAAGATGACCGGCGTCCGTGAATTTCGCCGTAACACCGTCAAAAATGCACACCGCCTTATCATAGCCGACACCCGAAAACTGCATCAGCGCGCGCTGCGCATCCGCAACGGTGTAAAGCGGCACATACTCATCCTTTCCGGACCGTGCCGCCTTGCGATTGCGCCACTGCGCCTCGGATTCCTGTATATGAGCGGAATCAAGCAGCATGATCGAGCACAGCTTCTCAGTAGCCTCGGTCGTATAGATCGTTCCCGTAAATCCGTGTGACGTAAGTGCCGGGATCATTCCCGAATGGTCTATATGTGCATGCGTAAGCAAAACGCAGTCAATATCCGCAGGTCGCACGGGCAGCTCGCTGTTTTCATAAATGTCCTCGCCCTGCTCCATACCGCAGTCTATCAGAATATTCTTGCCGCATGCGGTCACGAGCGTACACGAACCGGTCACCTCATGCGCCGCGCCAAGGAACGTTATTTTCATCTTTGACATCCTCCCAAGATGATTTTAACACTTGATGCACGTAAAATACATTAACGAACTGTAAACTTTCTGTTAATCTTTTGAAAATTCAACCGTTTTCTATCCGGTGCGGACTATCTTGCCCCGCAGTCTTTCGCCAAAAGCCTCAATATACAGCGCCTCGTACTCGTCATAGCTCACTTTGCAGCGGTATGTCATAAGCTCATAATCGGCGGCTGCGACCCGCGTGAAAATGCCCGTCGGCTCAAACCCGTGTCTGATATAAAAGTTTTTACGCCTTACGCGGACGCAGTCCGCCCCATCATGCGGCATGATGCGCTCGATCTCAAGAAAAATCCTTCTTCCATTTTCCATGCCGAGAAATTCCTCTAACGCGCGGGATCCTATGCCCCCACACCGTTTACCGGCATCGACGGCAAAAAAATTTATAAGTGAAACATCAGCCGAATCAAGCGTGGAGATAAATCCGGCAAATCCGTCGTCATCGAATGTGTAAACGCGTGACATACCGTTTCTCCAAAGCTGAACCAGCCGTTCGAACGGCTGCCGTTCACACTCGGGAAATGCAGACATATAGAGCTTACGGATATCACAAAGATCTTTATCACAGGCTTTTCTCATCTTCATGCTGACCACCTCCTGGTTTCGTTATCACATTAAAATACGATGCCCGCCGGGTAGTAATTCTACCACGGCGGGCACTATATGTCAAGCCGAGATCAATTGTCAAACTGAGAGTTATACAGCGAAGCGTAAAATCCGCCCGAAGCGAGCAATTCATCATGAGTGCCCTGTTCTACTATTCCGCCGTCTCGCATGACGAGTATAACGTCCGCATTCTGCACGGTAGAAAGCCTGTGAGCGATGACAAAGCAGGTGCGTCCCTGCATGAGCCGGTACATTGCTTCCTGTATCTGCTGCTCTGTCCTCGAGTCTACGTTCGACGTTGCCTCATCAAGTATGAGCATTGAGCTATCCGAAAGCATCGCACGGGCAATCGTGATGAGCTGCTTCTGTCCCTTTGAAATATTTACGCCGTCGTCGGAGATGACCGTGTCATAACCTTGAGGCAACGACTCAATATACCGGTCTATCCTTGCCGCGCGGGCGGCCTCCTTTACCTCCTCCAGAGTGGCGCCCTCTCTGCCGTATGCGATATTCTCATATACGCTGCCGTTAAACAGCCATGTGTCCTGGAGCACCATGGTATACGAGAGCCTCAGACTGTCGCGCGTCACCTGCCTTATCTCATTTCCGTCAACTTTGATCGTCCCGTCCTGAGGGTCGTAAAAACGCATCAGCAGATTGATTATCGTCGTCTTTCCGGCACCTGTAGGACCGACTATCGCAACCATGCCGCCGGGCTCCGCATGAAGTGAAAGCCCGTGGATGACCGTTCTTTCCGGGTCATAGCCGAACCTGACCCCGTGCATCTCAACGTCTCCCCTGACATCGGAAAGGACGGCGGCTCCGGGGATATCCTGAGTCTCCGGCTTTTCGTCGATGACGCGGAAAACACGCTCCGCCGCAGAACACGCGGACTGCAGCTCACTTATGATATTTGCCGCCTCGTTGATAGGTCCCGAAAATCTCCGCGAATACTGAATGAACGACGAAAGCGCGCCGGGTGTCAGCGCTGCAATATGCAGCATCCCTATGTTTATGTCGCCTGCCATGAACAGCATCGCGCCGAACATACTTATCAGCGCCAACGACAGATTGTTGATGAAGTTGACCGAAGGACCTATCAAACTGCCCTGATAGTCCGCCCTGTAATATGCCTCCACGGCATCATTGTTATGGTCGTCAAACCTGCCGGTTATAACGCTTTCCCTGCCGTATGCCTTGATGGTTTTCTGTCCGGACAGCATCTCCTCGGCGTATCCGTTCAGTTCGCCGAGCTTTATAGAACGCTTTCTGAACAGCGGTCTTACCCGCTGCGACTTATACTTTGTAAAAACTATAGATATCGGCACCGTAACGACGAACACGCTCACAAGCAACGGCGAATACTCTATCATCATTATCAGCGAGCCTATCACCGTTATCGCGCTCGCGCCCATCTGAAGCAGGTCGTTCGAGAGCGATGCATTTATCGTGTCGATGTCATACGATAGATGGCTGACTATCTCACCCGTCTGATTCCTGTCAAAATACCCTACCGGCAGCTCGAGCAAATGCTCAAACACCTGACGCCGCATCGTATACACTATCTTCTGTGAAAGCCGTATCATCACATACGACAGCAAATAGGAAAGCAGTGCGGAAAGAGCATAGCACGCTACCATTTCGGCACAATATACGAACACTTCCGACGGGACCGCACCGCCGCCGCCGAAATCGATCTCGGCAGCGGCATTTATGGCAAATCCGGAAAGCCTCGGACCGTTAAGAGCCAACAGATTTGACGCCACCATCAGGATCACCGCAAGGAGAACCGTCCATTTGTAGGCGAGAAAATATTTCAGCAATCTGCCAATAACGGCACTCTTCAGCTTTCCGCCCTCGCCGGACATCCCGCGTCCACCACCTTTATTCAAGCACATCGCCCCCCATCTGTGATTCGCTTATCTCCCGGTACACGGGACAACCGGCGATCAGCTCGTCATGCGTACCGCTTCCGATTATCCTTCCGTGGTCGAGCACGATTATCATATCGGCGTTCATCACTGAGCTTACACGCTGAGCGATTATCACCTTTGTCGTGCCCCGCAGCTTTGTGTTTATTGCCTTTCTCAGTCCGGCATCCGTCCTGTAATCGAGTGCCGACGAGCTGTCGTCAAGTATCAGTATTTCCGGATTTCCGGCCACTGCACGCGTTATCAGCAGCCGCTGCTTCTGGCCGCCGCTGACGTTGGTGCCCTTAGACGTCAGCATCCTCTGCCATCCCTCGTCAAAAGCCTCGATAAAATCCGCCTGTGCGACCGCAGCCGCAAGCTTCATCCGTTCTTCGTCCACCTTACGACCGAATGTAACATTGTCCTCGACCGTGCCGGCATAGATAAAATCGTTCTGAAGCACGACCCCGAACATGGAGTGCAGCTCGTCGGCCGGGTATGTACGCACGTCACGGCCGTTGATCAGCACAGCTCCGCGGTTTACGTCATAAAACCTCATCAGCAGCATGGCCAATGTGCTTTTGCCGCTGCCCGTAGCTCCTATCACGCCGAGGGTCTTCCCGCGTTCGACGGTAAAGCTTATATCCCCCAGGCTCTCGCCCGCCCCGTTGCTCGAGTACGAAAATCCGACGTCCCTGAACTCGATCGCAGGCGCATCCGGCTCCACTTCGGCAGGGTCGAAAGGCAGTACCTCAAGATCGTCCGGTGTGTTGAGAACCTGAGCGATCCTGGCTGCGGATGCGCTGCTTTTTGACGACATAACGAACATACGGGTGACTGAAAGCAGTGCGTTTGTTATCAATGTAAAGAAGCTGAGAAACGATATTATCATACCTATCTTGGTTTCACCCGCAGAGATCCTGAACGCGCCCACCACGATGACTGCCGTGAGCCCCACGTTCAGAAACAGGCTCATCAACGGGTTTGAAACGGCCACTGCCAGCGCAGCCTTTTTTTCGGCTGCCACGAGTCCGCGGTTGACACCGTCGAACCGCCGGCGTTCGTAATCCTTCTTCGACAGCGCCTTGATAACTCGTATGCCCTGCGAATCTTCACGCACCACGCGTACCATACGGTCCGTTGCACGCTGCTGCTCCGTATAAAGCGGGATACTGCGCTTTGAGACCTGCCACACTACGACGGTAATGAACGGCAGCGTGACGAGCATAACCGCCGAAAGTCCGGGGTCAAGACCTATGGTAAGCACGATCCCTCCCACGAGAAGTATCGGCGCACGAACGCCGAGCCGCTGTATCATACCAACGAAATGGTGCACGTTGTACGTATCGCTCGTGAGTCTGGATTCAAGAGACGGTATGGTGAATTCGTCCACCTGACGTGCCGAGAGCCGCAGCGTCTTGTCAAACAGATCATGACGTATCTCACGCGCACAATTCCGGGCAACGAGCGCCGCCATGCGGTTTGCTATCACGTTCCCCAAAAGCCCTATCACCGCGAATATCACCATCAATATGCCCCAGAAAAGTATCTCGCGCATATTTTCCTTCGGTACCACCTCATCAATAAGGTGCTCCAGTATCATCGGCAGCAGCAGATCCATCATCGTGCCCACCGTCTTTATCAGCAAGCCCACCGACATCCTGCCGGCAAAAGGCCGCATATATTTCCATATCAGCTTCATATGCAGTCCTCACTTTCCGCATCCTCAAGTTCGATGTGCTCATCGGCATACTGTGCGGCGGGGACGCTTATACGTGCCAGCAATGAACTGAGCATTTCTACCTCCTCCTCGCAGAGATCGCCCAGCAAAAAGCCTTTCCAGTCTCTGAGCACCTCTACCACCGAAGGATATACATCAGTCATCCTCTTTGTCGGGTATACTCTCAGCACACGCCGGTCGTTCTCGTCCGGCACCCGTTCACAAAATCCGTCGCGTTCGAGCTTCAGCAAAGCCCGTGCCACGCTGCTTTTATTCAGGTGCATCCTGCGGCACAGCTCCTCCTGACTGACACCCGGCTCGCGGCTGATATGCACCACATATGTATGGTGATGCGGCGCCAGCCCCAGCGTCCCGAGTTTTTCCGCGCGATACAATTCCGCGCATCTCGATATGAGATTGATATACTTCATCACAACGGCCATACAGCACGTTCCTTTCCCCTGTTTATGATAATTCGCCTCTCCGGAGGTCACACACATTACAACGCGCAGAAAATCCTAATATGTTGGCAGCAGCTCAACGGTTACTTGTCCAATCGCTGCCTGTGCAGTCGCTGCACGTGCAGTCGCTGCCTGTGCAGTCGCTGCCTGTGCAGTCGCTACACGTGCAGTCTCTGCACCCGCAGTCTCTGCACCTGCAATCGTTGCGCACGCAATAGTTGCCCGCGCAATCGTTGCGTGTGCAACCTTTTCGCGGTGAAAACGGGCGCTCAGCGCCCGTGACCCGATAAGCGCAAATATTTACTTTGTAGCGCGTGCGGCGATGATATCGATCATCTCGCCGACGTTCTTCATCGACGATACCTCTTTCATGGTAAATTTCATTCCGAACGAACGCTCGACCGCGCCGATGAGCGTGATATGCTCGAGGCTGTCCCAGTCGTCAATATCGTCCGCAGTGGTCTTACGCGTTATCACGATGGAATCGTCGTCAAACACGCGTCTGAACACCGATGTAAGCCGCGGTATCACCATGGATTCATTCATCATTTCCGTTCTCTCTCTTTCCGCCGTTCACGGCTATGACCTTGTTTTTATCAGCATAACCCTCAAGTTCCAGCACCCAGCCGGTCTCGCCCTCGGGCGTCTCATACGTTTTTTCAAAACCGAAGCTTTCGTACAGACCGCGGACCATGCCGTTTTTCGCCGTTGGCAGGTATGTGCCCTTCAGCTGTTTCACACCACGCGCGCGGCATTTGCCGACGAGCGTATCGAGCATGGCAAGCTCCATGTCCTTTTTCAGCACGCGGCAGCTCATCAGCCAGAGTTCAATATCACAGCTCTCGCCCTCGATATGCCCTATAACGACCGACACGATACCGTTGTCGCCGAATTTATCGGTCAGTCTGCCGTAAAGAGTGATACGGTCGCCGTCAGCCGCCGCATTCTCTATCTCCGGCTGTGTATATCTCCGGGTGGTCAGGTTGAACTGATTCGACTTGTTGGTGAGCTGGGTTATACGCGGTATACTGACCGGATCAAACGGCAGGATATCCGCATGCATATCAAGGCTGAGCAAATATTCCGTATAGTCGGTAAAGCTGCTCTGCACCTCGGCTCGCATGGCGTTTGCACGGTACATATCGTTCCGGCGCAGATCGTCTGCGGAAAATGCGGTCACCTCGAACCACCCGCTGCGGTCGAGCACCCGCACATACTCATCCGGAGACTCCAGTTCCGGCACCGCCGTTCCCGGCAGCGACGAGCGCACCAGCGCACGTTCGGTGGGGTTGTCGTCAACAAAAACAAATGCATCCGTTCCCAGATCCATCTGCGCCGCCGTCTGAGCGATATTCCGGTCCTTTGTCTCCCAGTTTGCCTTGATGACGATAAAATCATCAGGGTGCAGCACACAGTCGGCACGTTCAAGTCCCGCCACGGCATTTTCGCGGTCGTTCTTCGACGCTACCGTCAGCATGACTCCGATACCCTGAAGCTTTTTAAGATATCGCTGAAATCCCAAAAAGCACTCGCCGGTCGCAGTCTCGCTGCCTATCTCTATCCCCTCCGGACCGTCGTCACCCACGACACCGCCCCACAGGGTGTTGTCAAGATCGAGCGCAAGTGCCTTTTTGTTCCTGCCGCAAAGCGAACAGATGATGCGTGCCAGATTATACGCAAACTCCGGCACGGCATCGGTGCACATGGCATATTTATACATGCACCACGCCTTCTCGTCGTGCCAGCGGTCAAGTCCGTAGCACGCGGCGACATAGTTGACATCATTGATATAAAACCTTTCGCGACCCGAAGCATACGCGGCAAACCGCTCATTCATGCGGGAAACGAATCTTACGGCGCCGCGGCTGTCCCAGCAGTCACGGTTGCCCAGCAGTCTGAAAATCGGAAGCTCAAAATTGTTCTGTATAACGGTACACCCGTAACGCCGCTCGAGCGAATCCCACGCTTTGAAAAAATATTCAAAGCACTCATCCTCACGCTTTTCAGCGTCATCGTCAAGCGAAGGGAAAAACCGTTCGAGATTCCTTACGGTAGTGTGCACAAAAACGATATCCGGTTTGAAGGAATCAAGCTCTTCGCTGCCGAACACGGCGTCCTGCCACCAGAAATTATACTCAGACTCGTAAAACTCGGGTTTTACCCCTCTGTCGAGCAGGAACAGCTCGAGCATCTTTATGATATCGCTCGTGGTCGAGCCGCCGAGCACCGCCACCTTTATCGGTGTGCGCGGTGTTCCGTCCTTGAGCAGCTCCCTGCGCAATTTTTTCTTGGAATCCATCAGCAACGCCGGATCAAACGGGTATTGCAGCTCTTTCATGGGTGTCTCTCTCCGTCAGTAATCAATATTCCGTCAGCTTATCGATATATTCCGCCCTGCTACCGGCGACCGAAAACGAGCCGAGCGCAAAGCAGACGTCCGTTACACCGAACCGCTCTACGAGTTCCTTGGCGTTGACCCTCGTATAACGTATATCGGCTATGTATATCTCTTCAAAGGAGCTTATCAGGAAAGGTGCCAGCGCGTTGCCGTAGCTTTCCTTATAGATCAGCAGCTTGCGCCCGTTGTTTACTCCGGTCTTTATATGCACGGAATACGAATCGCCGTATATGAACTTGGAATACGAGCTGCTGGAGCTGAACAGAGCCGGTAAACACGTATTCAAACGTATCTGCCGTATGATAATCGCAGGTATAGCTCTGTCTCGGTATATAATATACGAATTTATCCGGATTATCCTTTAACACCTCGGCTTTGCTGTAATTATACAGCGCCCCCACAAAATCAAACGACGCTGATGTAAACCCGGAAATATCCGTAAAAGGCAACTGAAGCTGACCCGCGAACAGCCGCGCCGCATAATATGCGCCCAATGCCC
>URSI01000014.1 GCA_900550505.1 uncultured Eubacteriales bacterium | reverse complement strand
GGGCAGGCGGTATTGCTTCGTAAATTGGGATTTGCGGCAGAAATCGGCGCGCGCCTGAGACTTGCCGGCGAAACGGGCTTTTTTGCCCTGGGATGTGTATGTGAGACTTCTGACGGTCCTGCCGTCAAGGCCGTAAAGCAGTTTTGCTGAAATATATACCGACGCACAGGTGTACGGATGTATCGGTATGCTTCGGGAGATGAAAAGACGCGGTGAAGATCAGAAATGCATCATCATATGTCGTAAGAGAAAAACTGAAAAGTCCGTTCGGGTTTAAAGGGCATTACATAGACGAGCTCTGGCAGACGGTAGTGATGCTGGAGGGAGAGAACGGATTCTGTTGTTCGTGCCCGGGTGTGCAAAGCCCGCTCTGGTCGGATTCGGGTGTTTTTGAACGGTTCGGTCCTGCGGAGTCAAACCGGCTGATGAGCGAGGTCACCGAGCTTGCGCTGAAAAAAATCAGAGGAAAAAACGTGCCGCGCCCCGACGTGCTTTTTACCTCCGAGTCGGTCGGGCTTTTTTCCGACGCATCCTTGCTGTGCGGTATGAAGGTAAAGCCTACTTTTGTGCTGAACGCACTTGTGGGGCTGGACGCCGCGCTTTGGATGATGTGGGCGCACGATCAGGGAATCGTGCAATTTGAAGGCATAATCCCTTCATATGCAAAAAAATCCATGAGCTTCAGAAGTGAAAAGCTTGCGCATATCCCGCTGATAAGCTATGGCGTAGGTCCCGCAGAACTGAGGGATATACTTGCCGGCGGCACCGCTTTGCTCAAAATAAAGATCGGTAACAGCCCTGAAGGCGGGGATCCCGATGCGATGCTCGAATGGGACAAACGCAGACTTTCCGAGATACATAATGCCGCCGACGGTTATTTGACGGATATGACCGACGACGGGCACGTCAAGTATTATCTTGACGCGAATGGCAGATATGATACGCCCGAACGTATAGGCGCTTTGCTGGATCATGCAAGGGACATAGGCGCATTGCGGCACATAGTGCTGCTTGAAGAGCCGTTTGCGCCTGATGATAGGACCGATGTTTCGTCGCTCGGCGTGTGCGTGGCGGCAGATGAAAGCGCGCATTCGCTTGAGGATGTCCGGGAAAGGATCGGGCTCGGATACAGGGCGGTTGCACTCAAGCCGGCGGCAAAGACCTTCAGCGTGAGTTTTATGATGGCTGCCGCCGCGTATGAAGCGGGCGCTGCGTGCTTCTGCGCCGACCTGACGGTCAATCCGCTTCTTGTTGAGTGGAACAGACAGTTTGCTTCAAGGCTGGAACCGCTGAAAGGGATGCGGTGCGGGTGCCTTGAGGTCAATGGACATCAGAATTATGTGAGATGGGAAGAAATGAAAAAACTCCTTCCGCACTCGGTGACGTATACCGAGCCGCAGAACGGTGGCTTTGATGCGGGCGCCGGATTTTTTGACAGGTGCCCTCTGTTTGAAAGGAACGGTTACTGATGGAAAGAATATCTCTGATCATGGACAAAACCACGCGCGAAATGGTTATGTCGGAAAAGACACTTGCAAGGCTCTCAAAGCTCGGTGAGCTTTCATTCAACGACGGCTGCGGTCAGAATAAGGCTCTGAAAAACGCCACTGTTGCCATCACCTCGTGGGGAAATACCACGCTTGATGCCGCCGCGCTCAACGAAGCGCCGGAGCTTAGGCTGGTGTGTCACGCCGCCGGCAGCGTGAAGCCGATAGTTTCCGATGAACTCTGGAACAGGGGAATACGCGTCACAAGCTCAAATGCCCCGCTGGGTATGGGCGTTGCCGAGACGGCTCTGGGGTTTACGATCTCCGCCTCCAAAAATTTCTACGCTCTCAATGAAAATATCTCAAAGGGAGGCTGGAACGAGGGCAAGGAAAATATCCGCGAGCTTTATGACCTGAGAGTGGGCGTGGTCGGTTTCGGATGGGCGGGCCGGCATTACGCAGAACTCATGCGCAATTTTCTTGTCGATGTCGTTGTGTACGATCCTTTCATGAGTGCTGACGCCATACGGGAAGCGGGTGCGGAAAAGGTGGAGTTTGAAGAACTGCTCCGGACGTGCGATATAGTGTCCGTACACGCACCGTCGCTCCCGGAGACGTTCCATATGTTCAACGCCGGGACGCTCGGTCTTATGAAAAAGGACGCCGTGCTTATCAATACTGCACGCGGAGCGTTGATCGATGAGCAGGCGCTGGCGGCGCATATGAGGGCGGGTAACCTGAAATATGCGTGTCTTGACGTTACGGATCCGGAGCCTCCGGCTGCCGACAGCCCCCTCAGGAGCATACCCAATGTTATATTGACCCCGCATCTGGCCGGACTTTCGCAAAACGGGCTCAGGCGTATAGGTCATCATGTATGCGAGGAGATAGAAAGGTTCCTGAGCGGCGAGCGGATGATCGCCGAGGTGACACGTGATATGCTCGCCAAAATGGCGTAGAAGGCTTTCTGTTTAAAAAGGTTTAAAGGCTGCTATCGCTTCATGGACCTGCTTTTTTGCGGCTTCATCCAACGGAGCAAGCGGTAGCCTTATCTGATCTTTGCAGATGCCGGTCAGAGAAAGAGCGTATTTTACGGGAACGGGGCTGACATCACAGAACATCGCTGCCGCCAACGGCTTTATACGGGCGAAGAGCTCGGCTGCTTCGTTATATTTTCCGTGCACGTACAGTTCACACAGATTTACCATGGTTTGAGGAATAAGATTGGATACTACGGATATAACGCCCCGCGCACCGAGCTGCATTGCCAATGCCGCGCGGTTGTCGCTTCCGCAGTAGACATCCAAGACGTCGCCGCATGAAATAAGCGCGCCCGCAAGCTGATCCGTGCTTTCGGACGCTTCTTTGACTGCGGTGACGTTTTCTATTTTGGCAAGCTCGGCATAGGTGCCGGGTTCGACGTTCAGCCCCGTGCGTGCCGGGACGTTGTATACTATCAGCGGGATATCGGCGCTCTTTGCAACTTCCGAATAGTGTAATATAAGCCCGCGCTGTGAAGTTTTATTGTAGTATGGAGTGACCACGAGTGCGGCATCGTAGCCCAGTTTTGCCGCTTCGCGTGTCAAACGGCACGTCCTTACGGTGTCGCTGGTGCCGGTCCCGGCGATCATTACGGCGCGTTTGTCCGCACAGTCAAGCGCGAATTCCAACAGGGATGTTCTTTCCTTTGAGGACAAAGAGCACGGCTCACCGGTGGTGCCGCATACTATGAGCGCACGTATGCCGGCATTTATTTGAGCTTCAATGATTTTGGCAAGTGCGGGATAGTCTATTCTGCCGTGTCTGAATGGTGTTACGAGCGCTGTCGCCGCGCCTGTGAAGAGCGTCCTTTTTTTCATTGCATCGATTTGCCTCCGTGTGAAGATTTGCGGAAAATTTGTAAACCCGTGTTGCATAATTACTCTGATAGTAGTATAATAACACGGTATAGTACCTTGCCTATATCAGTTTATTCCGCCGTGCGGTACGCGTGAGCGGAAAATAAGCGGAAAGCGTGAAAAGATGCCCGATCTGACAAAACTTTCATCATACCGATATGACCTGCCGCAGGAGCTGATAGCCCAGACACCGACAGACCGTCGTGACGCCTCAAGACTGCTTGTCGTCGGACGCGGCGACAAAACGGAGGCGGACAGGCATTTTTCGGACATTGTTGAATATCTGAACGCCGGTGATTGCCTCGTTATAAACGAGACTAAAGTTATTCCCGCCAGACTGATGGGACGCACGGCTTCAGGTACACAGGCGGAGGTGCTCCTGCTGTCAAGGCTGGAGGGCGATGTTTGGCGCTGCATGACACGCCCCGGCAAAAAGACGCGTGTGGGGGACGTGGTGGATTTCGGCAGGATGCGCGGCGTTGTCGTCGGAACGACAGAGGACGGTCTGCGCGACGTGCGATTTGAATATGAAGGCGTTTTCAATGAGCTGTTAGACGAGATAGGCGTGATGCCGCTGCCGCCGTATATACATGAAAGACTTGAAGACGGCAGCCGTTATCAGACTGTATACGCGCGTACCGAGGGGAGCGCCGCAGCGCCCACTGCGGGACTGCATTTTACGCCGGAATTGCTCGAAAAGCTTAAAGACAAGGGAGTTATCACCGCAAGGGTGTTGCTCCATGTCGGCATAGGAACATTCAGACCGGTAAAGTGCGAGGATATCACGGCGCATGCCATGCACAAGGAATACATAAAGGTGACGCAGCAGACCGCCGATACCATCAATGCCGCCAGACGCGACGGCGGACGCATCGTGTGTGTCGGGACCACGTCGTGCCGTGTGATGGAAACGGTATCGGACTGTGACGGAGTCGTCAGACCGTTTGAGGGAGAAACGGGGATATTCATATATCCTCCGTACCGTTTCAAGGCTACGGACGCGCTGATAACTAATTTTCATTTGCCCGAGAGCTCGCTGCTTATGCTCGTGTGCGCTTTCGGCGGTTATGAGACGATGATGAGCGCATATGCGCACGCGGTTGAGAACAGGTACCGCTTTTTTTCGTTCGGAGACGCTATGCTCATAGCGTGATCCAGGATGAGAGCGGGCACGCTATGGCATAAGTTTAAACACACGCAGCCAAGGGGGCTTGAAAATGACGACAGACAAAAAAATACCCATACTGGTGATAGCCGGTCCCACGGCGTCCGGGAAGTCCGCACTTGCGTGTGCATTGGCCGAGCGGCTGAACGGTGAGATAATATCCGCGGATTCAATGCAGGTTTATCGCGGAATGGATATCGGAACGGCAAAGCCTTCCGCAGATGTCCGCGCAAGGATAAAGCACCATTTGGTAGACATACTTGATATATCTCAGTCATTTTCGGTACACAATTTCAAGGCTCTTGCAAAGCAGTGTGCGGAGGATATCTGTTCCCGCGGGAAGGTCCCGATTTTGGCGGGCGGTACCGGACTTTACATAGATATGCTGATCAAGGATGTGATACTGCCGGAGATACGCACCAATCCCCAGCTCCGTGCGCAGCTGTCGTCGCTGGCACAGCAGAAGGGCAATGAATATCTTCACAGATTGCTTGCCTCGTTTGATCCTCAGGCGGCAGCGGCTATACATCCCAATAATGTCAAGCGTGTGGTGAGAGCGATCGAGATATACCGCATGACACAGGTGACTATGAGCGAGTGGAACAGACGTTCCCAGCAAAAGGAATCGGATTTTGACGCATTCAAGGTGTATCTTGATTTTGAACGGGATGTGCTTTATGAGCGTATCAATGCGAGAGTTGACGAGTTTATGTCACAGGGTCTGGTTGAAGAAGCAAGGGAGCTTTACGCAGCCGGGCTTGCCGATGCGCCAACGGCTTCTCAGGCGATAGGCTATAAGGAATTGCTTCCGTATCTTTCAGGACAGTGTACACTTGAAGAAGCGACGGATCAGATAAAACAGAATACGCGAAACTACGCAAAACGTCAGGAAACGTATTTTGCGCGTATGGATATGGATATGAGACTCGATGCGGGCGAACCTGTGGATGAGCAGACCATAGAAACGATCGCAGCGGCATTTGAGTCGCCGAGATGCTGAAGGTATCTGCAACATGAAAATACAAAAGTCACAGCCGTTGCGGCAGCTGGCAATGGCGGCGGTCGCGCTGCTGGTAATAGCTTATATAGTGCTTCAGCTCGTGCTTTCGGTCGGCGACATAGTGACGATCCAGACCGCTCAGTATGCTACCGTGACCGAAACGCTCGATCTTTCGGCGTGCATTTTCCGGGACGAAACGGTGCTGTATAATAACACAAGAGGCACGGTGTGTTACCTTGCCGATGATTTTGAAAAGGTGGCAGCCGGACAGGCTGTTGCTTCGGTATATGCGGCCGCCGACGATGCGGGTATACAGGCTACGATAAAGGAGCTTAACGACCGGATATCGCTTTTGCGCAAGTCGTCGGCCAGCGCAAGCACGTCGGATCTTTCCGCACTTGACACTAAGATCAGCTCGCTGCTCACGACTACCGTGATAAACGCGGGCGAAGGCTTGTTTACCACGGCCGTGCAGAACCGTGACGAGCTTCTCATATATATGAACCGGCGTGACTCGGTCGTTTCGGCCGTGAATACTTTTGAGGTGCAGATAAAGGCACTTGAAAACGAGATAAGGCGTTTGGAAGCGTCGATTGTCGGAGAAAAGACGAGCGTAGTAGCACCGAATGCAAGCTGGTTCGTTTCATATACTGACGGCTATGAGTACTGTTATACGATCGAGATGCTCGAAAAACTCACTATCGATTCATATGAAGAACTGTTGCAGAGGCCGAGCGATGAGAGCCTGAAATCAAGCGCTCTGGGAAAGCTGTACAATGATTCGGAGTGGTATATAGTAGTCAGGACGGACAAGCGTACCGCCATAGATTATGATGTCGGTAAGGAATATACGGTTACGTTTCCGTATTCGCTGGATACGGAGCTCGAAATGGTGTATGAGCGATATATTACCCAGACTGATACGAACGATGTGCTGATGGTCTTTTCGTCCCGGGTAAACCGTGATTCGTTCAACTTTCTCAGATATCAGCCGGTGCGGATAGAGCACAGGACTTATGAGGGACTGAAGGTGCCGCGCTCTGCGGTGCGCGTGAAGGACGGGGTCCAGGGGGTGTATGTGCTCGACGGCAATACGATAGTGTTCAAAAAGATAAATGTCGTATACGAGGAAGCGACGAATTACATATGCTCGCTTCCCGATGAAGATGATAAATCGTTCGTCTCGGATACGGAGCTGTCGCTGTACGACCAGATAATAACCGAGGGACGACAGATATACGAAGGGAGAGTGTTGAGCTGAATGCTTGACGATTCGGTAAAGCAGCAGATAAGATCAAATCTTGAAGCTGTGAGAGCCATGCTGGCTCCGCACCCGGAGGTAAAGCTGCTCGCGGCTGTAAAAACTGTCGATGTCGAGAGGATAGCGTATGCGGTCAATGAATGCGGGGTCCGGTATATAGGCGAGAACAGAGTAAATGAGCTGCTTGAGAAGTACCCGTACTATCCGCCTTCCGCAGAGCTGCATTTTATCGGGAGATTGCAGACGAATAAGGTGAAGTATATAATAGACAAGGTGAGCATGATACACTCGGTCGACTCGCTCCACCTTGCTGCGGAAATAGACAAACAGGCGTCGAAGCGGGGATTACGCATGGACGTGCTTGCGGAAATAAATATAGCATGTGAGGAGAGCAAGGGCGGTGTGCAGCCGTCTCAGGCCGAGGAGTTTGTTTTTGCGTTGCGCAATTTCGGTGCGCTGAGGGTGAGAGGGCTTATGGCGATCCCGCCGGTATGTGCGGATGGCGAGGACAACGCACGATATTTCCGTGCGATGCGTGAAATTTTTTTGAAAATTAACGCTAAGGTTATTGACACGACGGGTGAAAATGTAGATAATAGTATTATGGATGTACTGTCTATGGGTATGTCCGGCGATTATGTCTCCGCGGCGGAAAACGGCTCAACCATGGTACGTCTTGGCACGGCAGTGTTCGGTCGGCGCAGCTGACGCGTTTTGACGGCAGACGGAACATAGACGATGACGTGCCCGATAAATATAAATATTAACGGAGGTCAGCACAATGGGTGTTTTTAAGAGGTTTATCAGTGAGTTTACCGAGAATGACGATGAGGATCTGAAGGATTACGCTGAAGAAGAGGAGAGCGAGGTCTCCGCGTCGACGCCGGCAAAATCAGAGACTGTGCAGCCGGGACCGGCGAGAAGCAGTGTCAGCATGTCTTCTTCCGCACTTGAGATGAAAGTCGTCAAGCCCGAGACATATGAAGAGGTCACTTCGATCGGTGATTTTCTGCTTCGCCGTCACACCGTGGTGCTCAATCTTGAGGACACCAACAAGGAGACGATCAAGCGCATAATAGATTTTCTTACAGGGGTAGTGTTTGCGATCAACGGCAACATCAGAAGAGTGGCAAATTCCACATATGTTGTCACGCCCAGCGGTGTTAACGTATCGGGTGAGCAGATGCCCGACAAGAACGAAAAGGCTTCGCCCAGAGAGCTTTTCTGAAGCAATTTGTGAGGGTCTTCCTTCGGGAGACCCTTTGGTTCCCAGTCGCCGGTGTGTATCGGCAGTGGTTTGTTTTGTCCGGTATCAGGTGTAAAGCGACGGCGGGATAGTGTTCCCGGCGTCCGCTGTGTTTGCATATCGGTGAGTCGGAGCGGCGCGGGTGCCCGGCGTCCTGCGTTGTTGCTTTGAAGAATGCCGGAGAAGCGGGAATTAAAATGGTATTTCTCAATATTATGGCAGGGACCGTCAGTGCATTTCTTATGGTGCTGATTTTGTGCATGTTTGCGCGGGCTATAACTTCATGGTTCCCAATAGACGAAGAGAGTCCGGTGATAAGGTTTTTGTATGCAATCACCGAGCCGGTGATATATCCTATGCGCGTGCTGCTTGGGCGCAGCGAGCTCGTGCAGTCCATACCGATCGATATACCGTTTTTTGTGACTATGATGCTGATATATTTTGTCTACGCACTGCTTCAGTTTACGGTATGAAACATGGAGGAATGATCAGATGCTTGCCCCACACGAATTGAAGAATAAGACGTTTGCGAAAACGGTCAGAGGCTATAATCCCATCGACGTAGATGAGTACATCGACTTTATAATCGGAAAATACACGGAAATTTACCGTGAGAATATGGAGCTTGAGAAAAAGCTGAAGAGCGTAGCCGCAAAGCTCGACCAGATACGTGACGAGGAGGAATCCATACGCACGACGCTGCTGAATGCGCAGAAGATGGCCGAGCGCATCGTCAGCGATGCGACCGCGCGTGCCGAACTCATAACCGAGTCCATAAAGGAACGCAGCGATGCCGTTATTGCCCGGTTCCGCGACGAGATAAATGCGGAAAAGGATGAGATGTGGGAGATGCGCACACGCATACTTGACTTTAAGAAAAAGCTGTTTGATGCGTATCGCGAGCATATCGAGGCGTTACAAACTCTTTCGGTAAATGAGATAGAGGATATAGTGCTCCCGGATGAGGATAAACTTATTGCCGATGTGTTCACCGAGGTCCGTGAGACGATAAAGAACGCTCCGGACCGCTTTGCAACGAATGATGATGCGGCAATAAAGGCGTCTCAACAGGTTGAGACGGAAGCCCCTGCTGAGGATCACCCGGACGGCGATATGGATGCAGAGACGGAGCAAGAACCCGAACAGGAACTTGATCGATCCGGGGAGACCGTCGTGGCGCAGGAGACTGAGGAGACGTGTTCCGAAAACGATGAAGAAGCGTCCGTAAAGGCCGATGAGGACGAGGACGAATATATCAGGCTGCTCAAGCAGACCGGCAAGGATTGAAAATAAAATTATATCGAAGGAAACACAGACAATGGCTGTAGATTATACCGGTACGCTCAATCTCCCGGAAACGGAGTTTCCGATGCGCGCGAATCTGGCGCAGCGTGAGCCGGAGATACGTAAATATTGGGAGGAGAACGACCTTTACGGTCGTCTTCTCGCGCATAATGCAAAAAATAAGCGGTTCATGCTGCATGACGGACCTCCTTTTTCAAACGGTAATATCCATATAGGTACCGCCATGAATAAGATACTCAAGGATTTCATCGTCAAGTCAAAGACGATGGAGGGGTACCTTGCGCCTTATATACCCGGTTGGGATAACCACGGGATGCCCATAGAGAGCGCTATAATCAAGCGCAACAAGCTGAACCGCAAGAATATGAGCGTGTCGGATTTCCGCACCGCCTGCCGTGAATTTGCGAATGAATTCGTGCAGCTGCAGAAAGAGTCTTTCAGACGGCTCGGAGTCATCGGGGACTGGGACAATGCTTACCTTACGATGTCGCCGGATTTTGAAGCGACGGAGGTCAAGGTTTTCGGTGAGATGTTCAAAAAGGGCTACATATATAAAGGTCTGAAGCCCGTGTATTGGTGCGCCCATGACGAGACGGCGCTCGCCGAAGCCGAGATAGAATATTGCGACGACGAATGTACAAGCGTGTTTGTCAAGTTCCCCGTGAGCGACGACAAAGGACTTTTGAATGGCATATGTGAGCTCGACCATGCTTATTTTGTGATCTGGACGACGACGATCTGGACGCTTCCGGGTAATGTTGCCATAGCGCTTCATCCGCGTGAGAACTATGTGCTCGTTAAAGCGGGCGAAGAATATTATATAGTGATGGAGGCGCTTGCCGAAGCTACGATGAAAGCCGGCGGGATAGAAGAGTGGGAGACCGTGACGGTGTTCAAGGGCGCACAGTTCGAGTACGCCAAAGCGAAGCATCCGTTCCTTGACCGCGAAAGCCTCGTAGTCAACGCGGAATATGTGACGGCGGAGAGCGGCACCGGTTGTGTCCATACGGCTCCGGGCTTCGGCGCGGACGACTATGTGACCGGACAGCGCTACAAGCTCGATATCCTCGTGCCTGTCGACGACCGCGGCCGTCAGACGGAACTTGCGGGCAAGTATGCCGGATTGACGACAGAGGAATCAAACGAAGCGATACTGGCTGATCTGAAAACGAGCGGCTTGCTTTTTGCTTCCGAACGTATATCTCACCAGTATCCTCATTGCTGGCGCTGCAAAAAACCGATAATATTCCGCGCCACCCCGCAGTGGTTTGTATCCGTTGAAGCGTACAAGGATGCGGCGGCAAAGGCGTGTGACGATGTTGAATGGATACCCGAGTGGGGACATGATCGTATGGTCTCTATGGTGCGTGAGCGCGCGGATTGGTGCATATCGCGTCAGCGCCACTGGGGACTTCCGATACCCGTGTTCACCTGCGCCGACTGCGGCAAGGTGATATGTGATGACGACACCATAGGGCGTATTTCAGAGCTTTTCGCACGGCACGGCTCTAATATCTGGTTCGAACGCGAGGCTGCGGAACTGTTGCCTGAGGGGTATGTGTGCCCTGAATGCGGGAGCAGGCGCTTTGTGAAGGAAACTGATACGCTCGACGGTTGGTTCGACAGCGGTTCTACTCATTTTTATGTATTGAACGGCAGCGAGGGCCGTGAGTGGCCGGCGGATCTGTACCTTGAAGGTGCCGACCAGTACCGTGGATGGTTCCAGAGTTCGTTGCTGACAGCCGTAGGCACCAGAGGCGGCGGGGCGCCTTACCGGCAGGTGCTGACACATGGCTGGGTCGTTGACGGCGAAGGCAAGGCGATGCACAAATCGCTCGGCAACTCGGTTGCGCCGGAGGAAATAATAACGAAATACGGCGCGGATATGCTTCGCCTGTGGGTCGCGGCAAGCGATTACCATGTTGACGTCCGCGCATCCGACGCCATATTCAAGCAGCTGTCCGAAAGTTACCGCAAGATAAGAAACACGCTGCGCATACTTCTTGCAAATCTCGGCGACAATGATTTTGATCCTTCAAAGGATATGGTACCGGCAGAACAGATGCAGGATTTGGACAAGTGGCTGCTTTCAGGGCTCAACGCACTTGCGGCCCGCGTGAAAGCGGCATACGATTCGTATACTTTCCATGACGTGTATCATGACATACACAACTTCTGTTCGATAGACCTTTCCAAGCTGTATATAGATATCTGTAAGGACAGACTTTATACGCAGTCGCGTGATTCGGTGGAACGGAGAAGTGCACAGACGGCCATATATCATACACTTTCGGCGATCACGCGTATGTTGGCACCCGTGCTTTCATATACCTGTGAGGAAACGTGGAGGTATATGAGACATGAACCCGGCGAGGAAGCGCTCAGTGTGTTTTTGAACCCGTTGCCGGATTACAGGGCGGACTTTGATTTTCCGGAGCAGAAGGAACACTTTGACCGCCTGTTTGAAGTGCGTGACGACGTGTGCAAGGCTCTTGAACTTGAACGCGCGCAGAAGCGTATAGGCAAGTCGCTCGAGGCGTCGCTCACGATATACGGTACGCGCGACAATGAAGCCATGCAGCTTTTCGAAAAGGACCGCGATATACTTGAGACCGTGTTTATCGTGTCTGAGGTGAAGCTCAGTTACGACGAGCCCGCGGAACCGGTGCATGACGATACAGCGAGCGGTATAAAGGTGGCAGTCCATGAGGCACCCGGCGAAAAGTGTGTGAGATGCTGGATGCATTCGACCGAAACAACGGCTGACGAGGACGGTCAGGCTCTTTGCCCGCGCTGCCGCAAGGTGCTCGGGAAATGATATGGCTGTTGATAGCAGTCGCGGCAGCGGGGCTTGACCAGTTCACAAAGTGGATAGTGGTATCGAATATAGAGCTGTATGAGGAAGTCGATTTTATCGACGGATTTGTCTGCTGGACGTATCAGCGGAATAAGGGCGCGGCATTCGGGATGCTTGCCGACAACCGGTGGGTGTTCATGCTGTTGTCTGCCGTCGCGCTGGCGGTCATGATTTATATTCTGGCAGACCGGAGATTCCGGCCGAAAAGCCGGATTTTCTGCCTTGCGCTGGCGTTTCTGGCAGGCGGCGGTGCCGGTAACATGATCGACAGGCTTTTCCGTCTCGATGAAGCCGGAGAGGCTTATGTCGTCGATTTCATAAAGACGCAGTTTGTTGATTTTGCGATCTTTAATGTGGCGGATTCATTTATCACCATAGGTGCGGTGCTTTTGGGGATCTGGCTAATCTTTATCGAAAGCCGCAGTCAGCGTGCAAACGGGGACGGCGGAAAAGAAGATCATGAGCAGGATATTACGGCTGATAGCGGAGAATGACAACGAAGGGCAGCGCCTCGATGTCTTTGTAGCGGCTGCCGCCGGCGTGAGCCGCAGCGCCGCGCAGGGGCTCGAGGTGCTTTCAGTCGACGGACGAGCGGTGCCGAAGAATCATCGGGTAAAACAGGGCGATGTGTATACCGTGTCTATTCCCGATCCGAGCCCGATAGAGGCGGTGCCTCAGGATATCGATGTGGAGATCGTGTACGAGGACGATGACCTTCTGGTGGTAAACAAGCCTCAGGGAATGGTCGTCCATCCGGCAGCGGGAAATCCGGACGGCACTCTCGTGAATGCGCTGCTTTATAAATGCAGCGGCAGACTTTCGTCCATAAACGGCAAGGTGCGTCCGGGGATAGTGCACAGACTCGATAAAGACACGGCGGGTTTGCTTATAGTAGCAAAGAACGACACGGCGCATGTGCGCCTTGCAGAGCAGATACAGGAGCACTCGTTTGTCCGCAAGTACAGGGCGGTCGTTACCGGCGTTATCAAGAATGATTGCGGAACGGTCGATGTTCCGCTCGGGAGAAGTATAACCGACAGAAAGAAACGTGCGGCGGCTCCCAATGCCGTTGGGATAAAGCCGGCGGTAACACATACGGCACATTTTTCACCTTTACTTTGCATGGACATTAAAAATAAAACGATGATGAGGACAGTGATTATCTTTTGTTTATGCTTGTCGGCATTTGCGGCACAAGCGCAGAATGATGTGAATTATACCTATATGGACAGCCTTTTCCAACAATTGCCGGAGGTGTTGGTCAAAGGGGATCGTCCGGTGGTAAAGGCCGAGCGGGGAAAGCTGGTCTATGACTTACCCCGTATGGTAGAGCGGCTTCCGGTGAATAACGCCTACGAGGCGGTAAAGGAACTGCCCGGCATCGTGG
>URSI01000013.1 GCA_900550505.1 uncultured Eubacteriales bacterium | reverse complement strand
AAATGCCACAGGGGATGCCGACCTTACAACACAGTTCAATCAACTGCTCGCCAATCTTCGCGCAGCAGGGATACTAAATTCCTGAAACCAATTTTGCCGCCGCGGTATTAACCGCGGCGGCAACCGACCGGAGGAAATTCATGAAAGTAATAGTATACGCGATCTGTAAGAACGAAATAAAACACATTGACCGATGGGTCGAATCGATGAAAGAGGCTGATGGTATCTATGTATTGGACACGGGCTCTGAGGACGGAACACCGGAACGGCTGAAAGAGTTGGGAGTAAACGTCGCATCGTCAGAAATAATACCATGGAGGTTTGACGTAGCACGAAACCGTTCTTTGGAACCGGTACCGGAGGATACGGACATATGTGTTTGTACCGATCTTGACGAGGTGCTTCACCCGGGATGGCGTAACTTGTTAGAGCAAGCATGGGTGCCCGGCACTACACGGGCAGCCTACCGATACACATGGAATTTCAATCCAGACGGAAGTGAAGGTTGCGTTTTTTACACAGATAAAGTACATTCGCGTCACGGTTATAAATGGCTTCATCCGGTACATGAGGTGCTCACACCCTGTGGTATAACCGAAAAAAAGGTGACCGTATGGGGTATGCAGCTTGATCATCACGCCGATCAATCAAAATCCAGAGCTCAATATTTGCCGTTGTTGGAGCTTTCGGTCAAGGAAGCGCCTGATGACGATCGCAATATGCATTACTTGGGACGTGAATACTATTTTTACCGCAGATGGGATGAGTGCATTACTACATTAAAACGCCATCTTTCTCTTCCCACAAGCACATGGCCCGACGAAAGGTGCGCCTCAATGAGATACATTGCCTCGGCGTACGAAGCAAAAGGAGAGCATCAGCAAAGCGGTCAATGGCTTTTGCGCGCCGTTGCTGAAGCGCCGCATTTGCGCGAACCGTTTGTAGAGCTCGCACTTTACTTTTACAAAACAGGCGATTGGGACGGAGTAGTCTGGGCGACTTCACGAGCTGTAGCTATCACTGAAAGACCCCAAACTTATATCAATGATGCAAAATCATGGGGCAGCCTGCCATGGGATCTGCGCTGTCTCGGATTATACCGTACCGGAAGGCTGAAAGAAGCACTCGAGGCGGCACGTGCTGCATGCAAGCTGTCACCCTCCGACGAAAGGTTGCGAAAAAATGCCGAACTGATAGAAAACGAGCTCAACGCCTGATTTTTCCGTTCAAAATGCAATGTCCAAAATTTCGTTTGCCGTATTTTTTACGTTGATAAGGGTAAAATAAAGGCACCAACGATGAACGTACGAAAGGAATTCTGGAATGAAAAACAAATTCAAGCGCATTTACAGCGGCGTGCTCTATGCCGCGCTTGCAGCATGTATGGTGACTGTGGTGGGTGTTTCCGCTTACACTCTGTTTTACGATTACAACGCCGTCGGTGACATCAGCCTGCCGCACGTCAACATGCCGGAAGTAAGCTTTCCCGATTTTAACGACGACACCTCCAGCGGGCTGCCCGTCGACCAAAATCCCGACGACGTGCCGGGCGATGTCATCGACACACGGCCCGAAACACCCGTATATGCCGATCCGGTTCAAATGTCAGGTGATTCACCCGATAAAATCTTTACCATAACCTCGCTTATTTATTCGGAAACGATGAACGATTATCGCACGCACAGCGGCATTGATATCGCCGCGGAACTTAATGCCCCGGTTCATGCCTATACCGACGGGATCATCAAGGAAGTGTACGATGATCCTTTCATGGGAACGACCATTGTTATCGAACATGAAGACGCGCTGACCACTTATTATATGAACCTTGCCCAAACCCTACCGGACGGCATTCAGGCAGGCGCTGAGGTAAAAGGCGGCGATGTGATAGGTGCCGTTGGCGTGAGTGCTATCATAGAAGCAGACGACGGTCCGCATCTTCATTTCGAGATGAGAGTCAACGGAAAACTTATAGACCCGCTGCCCGAGCTTGGTGAGTAGGGTTACTGTTCTTTATACTGTCTCCGCACGGGTTGCCATGCAGCCCGTGCAATTTTTGTGGGTTTGTCAATGATGTGTTACAAAATCAGAAAACTTCTCCACGCTTAATAAAAGCATTAATGTAATCGGCAGGAGACATCCAGTTAAGAGGACGCATAGGAAAGTTATTGTATTTTCTGCTGTGAACAGCAAGCTGCTTTTTAAAGTCGTCAAAAGAATAAAAAGTGTGAGTGGCATAAAAATATTCGTTATCTTTACGGTGGCTACGCTCGACCTTGCCGTTGTGCCGCGGCGTGTATGGCTTGATGAGCTTGTGCCGTATCCCACACTGTTCGAGGCGCGCCTCGAACAGTGTGGGGGTTGGATTATTGCTCTTGCCGAGTCGCTTCGTGAATTCACTGCCATTATCCGTCTGCACACATTCCACCTTAAACGGAAATCTTTCAAGCATATGTTCGAGGAAAACCGCTGAGCTGTATGTGCTGTGTTCCTCAAAGGCCTCTAAATAGCGAAATCTTGAATATTCGTCTATCGCTGTATATTGGTAGAACTTTTGACCTTTCGCTTGACCGACGATACAGACTTCCGGCACAAATTTGACATCGATTTGCACTCTTTGCCCCGGATACTGCATTTTTTCATACGGTTTTGGGATGTATTTCGGATTTGGCGGCTTTACTGCCAATTCTCCCTGTCTGCGTAATAGGCGGTACAGACCTGTTACTGACCGTGTATACCCTCTCTGACGCAGTTTCACCCAGAATACTACCAATCCGGCATTGGCGTTTCTTTTTCGCATATCAGCTATCAGTTTCAATTCTTCTTGCGTGTGTTCATTAGGGTGATGGTGTGGACGACGGGATTTATCCGCAAGGGACTGCGGTGTTCCGTCGTATCTTTTGAGCCACCGGTAGATATATTGCCGGTTGGTTTTGTATCTGATTGCTGCTTTTGTTACTCCGTATTTGTTGGCATATGAAATCAGGGCTTGACGGTACAATATGTTTTGTGTTACAGTTTTCATGACGAATGGTTAATCCTCCTGTCTGTTTTGTCTCACAACTTAACTGTACCACAGGATTTCCCATTCGTCACTTCTTTTTTATTCTTTACTGTAACACA
Source organism: uncultured Eubacteriales bacterium (assembly GCA_900550505.1). Classification (GTDB taxonomy): domain Bacteria; phylum Bacillota; class Clostridia; order Oscillospirales; family CAG-382; genus UMGS1307. The sequence continues at coordinate 11,158 of URSI01000013.1, read as the reverse complement.
TCTATTGTAAACCTACACACTAAAAAACTCTGCTTTGTACTGTTTTGATTGACAATCGGCACAGTGTGTGATAAAATTATGGTGAAAACATACAGAAATCCAAACATTGTAAATCTGCCGCGGTAAAGACGGTCAGAGTCACGCGGCACACTATGAGGTGACGTAATGCACACAAAACTTTTTACCGGAAAAAGCTTTTGTCCCGTTGTTCGCATACTTTCGGTGTTTCTTGTTTCCGTTTTCCTTTGTTTCTCGCTTTTGTCTGTGGCTTCGGTTCCGGCTTCTGCCGAGAACTCCGATGAGTCTCAGCCGTTCTCCTTCTGCCTGAACACTATCAACAGCGTGATTGCAGAAGGGCACTGTGCGCTGTATACCCCGGAATGGGGGCATACGATCAGGGACGGAAACTCATATACCGATCTTTCGTGGCATCGTGTTGCCGTTTTTGACTGGGACGAACACAAGGAGACTTATGTTGTCAAACGTATCAGCCTGAACGTAGGCTCCTCTGTCCCGAAGGATGCAGTCATACCGGAAAACGGCTTTGTGATCGTCGTAAATCTCGGTAATGATTACAGTGCCTCCGGCGGTATAAATTACACCAATCCGACAGCTACCCAGGCATATAACGCTTTTGAAGGGCTTTGTGTCGGCGCCCCGGTATGGCTGACCGGCATAGACCTTGAGGAAGGGACCATTGACGCAGCCGGACTTTACTACGGTGACGACTTCGTGACCAACGCCCGGATATGGGTTTTCGGCGAACCCGAAGAAGAGACGTATCAGCCCGATACCGCTCTTGAGCGGGTACAACAGCCGCAGGCGACCTCTCCTTCAGGCGCCGTCCCGGACAGCGGCACAGAGCTGACATGGGAACCGTCGGACGATGCGCAGCGATACCTTGTTTCGCTCATAGACACCACCGTAACCGAATGCGGGCCGTACGTTTTCAGTTCACGTGAGGTGGCCGGAACAACCTGCGGGATCACCGCCGACGATATTGAATCAGGTCGCACCTATCGTGCGGAGGTCATAGCCGCAGCAGACGGCAAACGGAGTTCCGAGGCCGCCGTTTTCGAATTCTATGTTGTGCGCAGCGGTGCCGAACAAAGCATTTTTGCCGACAAAAAGGTAGTCGCCTACGGCGATTCTCTCACCGCATTGCCCGGCTGGGTCACGATGATGCGCGGCGAGATAGCATCGGAAGTGATAAATCACGGCGTAGGCGGTGATACCACGACTCTCGCACTCAAACGGCTCGACAGTGTGCTTGCCGAAAATGCAGACCTGGTGATAGTAAATTTCGGAATGAACGATGCCGCCCAATATGTCAACGGTTCCGGCAACCTCGTTCCCTTGAGACTGTATGAAGCGAACTACCGTAAGATAATAGAGGCGCTCCTTGACGCCGGGAGCGCGGTGGTGCTCGTGACGCCGCACGCGGTATGCACCGAACCCGGATATTACGTAGCGGGCGGATACGGACTGAATTACGCGTCGGATAATTTTTCGTCATACGTGGAGACAGTCCGGAAACTGGCGGAGGAATACAAGACCGGTCTTGTTGACATATACGCGCTCAGCGCCGGCGAAGATCAGACAAAATTTCTGGCGGCGGGCGACGGCGTACACCAAAGCGGATACGGACACGAAAAATATTGTGAATGGATAAGCGCATATTTGCTTGAAAACTACACTTCCGAAGGCGATTTCAAAACCGATTCAGGAGAGGATGAAACCTCCGGAACAGTATCCGCAGAGTCGAACCCCGACCAGTCCCCGGACACCGATAACGGTTCTGCCTCCGGGAACAACACCGCTCTTATCATAATCATTTCCGCCGCCGTGATATTGGTGGCTGCGGGCATTGTTTTTGCGGCAGTACGCTCGCGCCGGAAAGGGTAAAAAAGCGTGTCCTTTTTATCCCGATTATGCTTGAAATAATAAAAAATATCTGCTATTATACTCTGTGAAGGCGCACCGTCCGACAGTGGACCGTGCTCTTAAGCTCGGGAAGGAGTCATGAGAATGAAACTGGGTATCATCACATCACACGATGAGGCCGGAGTGGCAGCCGTCAGGCGCTACGGTCTCGATTACGCAGAGTTTGACGTAAACGCCGACGACATAGATTACATCACGGACAGACAGCGGGTCGACTCGATACTGGCTGCTATGAAAAAGTATGATGTCGCCATTGGCGCGATAGGCAGATGGGGCAGGCAACGAATATGCAGCGACGGCAGTTTTAATTTACAGGAACTCGACAAAGAAAAGCGACTGATAGATCTTTGCGTCGAATTGGGATGTCCCGTATACATAACGGGTTGCAACTATGTCGACGGGCTTTCATATTACGCCAATGTGACGGCCGCCATCGGATATTTTTCCGAGCTGCTCGATCACGCCAAAGATTCCGTAAAGATATGCACCTACAACTGCTCATGGGACAATTATGTCGATAAGCCCCGTGAGTGGAGCATAATACACGGACATCTTCCCAAGCTCGGTATAAAATTCGACCCCTCCCACTCCGTAAACGGCGGGAGAGATTATCTGCGGGAAGCCGTTGACTGGTCATCGCGTTTCTATCACGTCCACCTCAAGGGCACACTGAATGTCGACGGTATACACGTTGATGATCCGCCGGCCGGGCTTGACATGATAAACTGGGGCGCGCTCATCTCCATACTGAGAAAAAGCTGCTACGACGGTGTGCTTTCCTTTGAGCCGCATTCATCGACATGGAGCGGCGAGCTCGGCGAAAAAGGTCTTGAATACAGCATAAAGTTTATAAAAGAGATGACCTTCTGAGCGGTATGAAAAACCCCTTCAAAAAGCCTCCCAAGGATACAAACAGCGTAAAATTCCGCAGATATATGGCAAAAACGCTCGACGGCCGTGCATTACAGTACGTGATCGAGCGTGAAAACGACACAGATACCGTGATAGGTCACCACGGCTGTATTACCGTTAAAAACGGGGTGCTGTCCGTTGTGTCGTTTGAATCCCCGGACCCGCTGTTCAGAGCTGAGGTCGATACTCTCAGCGCGTGGGAACTCATGTCGCTTGCGGGTGCGGTACTGACCGGCTACGATCTTGACCGGGGACGTGAACGTACCGTGATAGCATATTACACGTATTACAGAAAATAAAAACAAACTTCGGAGGAACTGTTATGAGCATCAAGGCATCTGACAAAGTAAGAGTCGGCATTATCGGCTGCGGCGGGATCGCGAACGGGAAGCATCTGCCCGCGCTCAAAAAGCTGGCTAACGTGGAAATGGTCGCATTTTGCGATCTCATCATTGAAAAGGCCCGTGCGGCGGCAGCGGCTTACGGCACACCCGACGCGAAGTGCTACGAAAACTACAAAGAGCTGCTCGAAGACAAAACTATCGACGTCGTCCATGTATTGACGCCGAACAGAAGCCATAGCTTCATCACCATCGATGCACTCGAGGCCGGCAAGCACGTCATGTGCGAAAAGCCCATGGCCATCAACGCGGAAGAAGCGAAAAAAATGCTCGACGCCGCAAAACGCACCGGCAAAAAGCTCACTATCGGCTATCAGAACAGGCAGCGTCCCGATTCGCTGTTCGTAAAGGGCGAATGCGATGCCGGCACGCTCGGCGAGATCTATTATGCCAAAGCAATTGCGATAAGACGCCGTGAAGTACCCACCTGGGGCGTGTTCCTTAACGAATACGAGCAGGGCGGCGGTCCGCTCATCGACATCGGCACCCACGCGCTCGACCTGACGATGTGGTTCATGAACAACTATAAGCCCAAATACTGCGTAGGCGCTACCTTCTCAAAGCTTCGCGACAGGAAAGGTCCTTCCGGCAACGCATGGGGCGAATGGGATCCCAAGCAGTTTACCGTCGAGGATGCCGCGTTCGGTTTCATAATGATGGAAAACGGCGCCCTCATACAGCTTGAATCCAGCTGGGCGCTCAACACACTGCAGACAGGCGAGGCTATATCACTGCTCTGCGGCACCGAGGCAGGCATAGACATGAACGACGGCATCAGGATCAACGGCATCCGTCAGGGCAGACGCTACACCATGCGTCCCGATCTCCGCAGCGGTGGCGCAGACTTTTACGAGGGCAACGCAGATATGACCCCCGGCGACAGAGAAGCTATGCTCTGGATCAAGGCCGTGACGGAGAACACCGATCCTTTCGTGCTCCCCGAACACGCTTACACGGTATCGCTTATTCTTGACGGAATATATAAATCCGCCAAGTCCGGACAGCCTGTATACTTCTAATCCCGAAAGACTTTCTGAGGTGATATAAACATGAAAATCGGCGTTATAACCGTTCTTTTCGGAGACCGTCCGCTTGCCGATGCGCTCGATTACATAAGCACGCTCGGTGTCACCGAGCTTGAGATCGGCGGCGGCGGATATCCGGGCAAGGCTCATTGCGTGCCGTCCGAGCTCATAGCCGACAAGTCAAAGCGCGATGAATTCATAAAGACGATACGGGACAGAGGGATGCATATTTCTGCGCTTTCAGCACACGGCAATCCCGTCCATCCTGATAAGGTTATTGCTAAAAGCTACCATGACGATTTTGAAAACGTCGTGCGGCTGGCGGAACTGCTTGAAGTGCCGAAGGTTATCGGATTTTCCGGCTGTCCCGGAGATTGGGAAGGCGCCAAGTATCCGAACTGGTGTACCTGTGCATGGCCTGACGATTATGCCAAGGTGCTCAAATGGCAATGGGAGGAAGTGCTGATCCCATACTGGATAAAAGAAGCGGAGTTCATGCGTTCTCACGGCATAGAGAAATTTGCCATTGAAATGCATCCAGGTTTCTGTGTTTACAACCCGGAAACTCTGCTGAAACTCCGCGAAGCCGTTGGGCCCGTTATAGGAGCGAATTTCGATCCTTCACATCTGATATGGCAAGGCATCGACTCAATAGCCGCTATCAGAAAGCTTGCCGGAACGATATATCATGTGCATGCAAAGGACACGAAGGTCGACGCGCTGAACACTTCCGTAAACGGCGTTCTCGACACAAAGCACTATTCGGATGAGCTCCATCGCTCATGGATATTCAGAACCGTTGGCTACGGTCACGATGCACAGTACTGGCGCGACTTTATCAGCAACCTCCGGCTTGTCGGTTATGACGACGTACTCAGCATCGAGCACGAGGACAGCATAATGACCAATAAAGAGGGACTTGAAAAGGCCGTAGCGTTCCTTAAGGACTGCATAATCAACGAATCCAAGCCCACAGGGATGTTCTGGGCGTAACCGGGCATCCATATGCATAACAAGAAACACCCGTGTACGTTACGTACGCGGGTGTTCGTTCATATCAGCAAAAAAGCGCGCTCATTGCCCTGCATCGGCTCTTTCGGTAAAAAGGGACTCACGAAGTCTTGCACGCTTTAAAAGCCCGGCTTGCGAACCGAATCGACGACCATACCAAAGCGCAGCAAAAAATATGCCACCTGCAATCAATGTCCATGCCAATATCCAATCCGCTATATGAGGAGAATACTCCGGGGCGATAAGCCCGGTAACATCGTAATCCTCAAAAATCACTACATCATTCAATTCCGCTCTGCCGAACAGCGTCTTTGTGGTGATCCCCATAAACCAGTATACGGCAGAAAAATTCCCCCGTGCAGCATTTATTAAATCGGAAAACGCGAACGGCACCACTGCGACCAGCAACTGCGGAACGACATATCTTGCGCGCGACACCGCCTCATATTTGAATGCAAAGGCTCTGCCAATCAAAAATGCTCCGAAAAAGTATGCGGCCGCCATAAAAAACAACGTTCCGACACCTATGATCGGATATGTCACCCCGAGCAGTCTGCCCAGTTCGGCAGGCAATTCATTCACACGCGGAGACGGTGCTACCGATATCAGAAAGGATACGAATACATCATGCAATACACGCACGACTATTGACAACGCAACATATGCTATCAGACCGACAAAAAAACCTTCGGCAGCTCTTGAAGTCTTAACGCCATTCATAAAGCACCATCCTTTGAATTTTATTCAAAGCCCTGCATGCATGTTATCATACATACTACTATTTGTCAGTGAAAGTTTGATATATGCTACGCCGGATAACAAATACGTCAGGAATATTACTGTTGACAAACCTATATGGCTGTGATAAAATGTACTCAAATCAACCGGAGGTTAGATCTGAAATGAAAAAATTCATCGTCTTTGCGCTCGTCGCGATACTTTGTGTTCTTGCATTGACTTCGTGTGCAAAAAAAGTCACGACTACCGTATCCGTCAAAATAGTTGGGTACGAGGAAGAGGTTATTTACGAAGGTACTGTAGAAGTGACCGGAGAAGGTGCGACCGTCATGGACGCTATCAATACGCTCTACAATTCGGGATCGCTCACCGAGCTTGTTGTGACTGATTCCGGGCTCATCACAAGCATAAACGGAACCGAAAATTCCGATGACAGCAGCGGCGAGTATTATTACTACTGGCGTTATAAGCTCAACGGAAAGAGCGAAGATGATACCGTGAAAGTCGAAATCGACGGTGAGATGACCGAAAGCAGATACATACTCGGCATAAATGCCCAGCCTATCGTAAACAACGATCAGATAGTTCTGGAGTATGTATATGTGTCGATCGAAGACCTTGAAGAATAATACGTCATTACTCAAGGGCGCGCCAAGGCGCGCCCTTTTTTCACATATCCGAACGGTTCGGAACGAATTAAAGTGTTATAAACGGAGATTACCATGAATGTTGCAGCAACCAAAGCAAGCTTTATAAGATGTTCCCTTCCGCCGGACAGCACCGGCGAATCCGTACGTGCTGAACAACCCGGAAACGTCCGGCCTGATACTGTCAACCGCTCGGAGGTTCTCAAGCCCGGCCGGGGTATCGATTCGTTCCTGAAAGTTTTTACCGTGACAAAAAGTATATACAGCGCTGAAATATCGGCGTGTGCTCTGGGCATATTCGATCTTTTTGTGAACGGACGACGCATAGGGCGCGACGAGCTGAAACCGGGATGGACCGACTATTCAAAGCGCGTATTCGTCTACACCTATGACCTCTCGACCTGTATTCGTCCCGGAGAGAACGTCATCTACGCGCGCGTTTCTCCGGGATGGTACGGCGGGCGTATATCACACGGAAGATACGGCGGCTCAGGGTGTGCGTTTTTATGCGGAGTCGATATAACATACGACGACGGCGAACGCGAATATATATTCACCGATGCGAGCTGGAAAAGCGCCGTCACGGGTCCGGTGCTCTTTGCGGACATATGGGACGGAGAATATTATGACGCGCGGATCGGCTCTAAAGAGCTGTATGACCTGAGTGAGTGGTCACACGCCGAAATAGTCCCTGACATCCAATGCGAACCGGAAAATCCGGTAGGCCCGACGGTAAGAGCAAGGAAAGATCTCAACCTTAAGCCTGTTTCCGGCGTGGTATACCGCGGCGCATTTGAAAACGGTACGGATTTCGGCGAGATACGTGCGGTATCCAAAAAGCGCGGCGAAGGCTGTGAAACGGCGGTGATCGAACCTGAGCAGACATTCCTTCTCGACTTTGCGCAGAATATGACCGGGCGTCCGGTGATAACGGTGCGTGCCGCGCGCGGCACCCGCATAGTCATGCGCTTCGGCGAAATGCTGAACGACAGCGGCAGACTGGAAAGAGGCAACGACGGTCCGCGCGGCAGCCTTTATCTTGCCAACCACCGCTCAGCCGTCTCGCAGGCGGTATATGTGTGCCGCGGCGACGGGGACGAGCTTTATTACCCTACGCACACATTTTTCGGATTCAGATATATGGAGATAGAGGCCGATGCGACCGCCGCCATACTGAATGTTATCGGTGAAGTGCTCGGCAGCGATATCCGCGAGGTATCGTCGTTCCGCTGCAGTGACGACGACGTGAATGCTCTGGTGTCCAATATTCTATGGACACAGCGCTCAAATTTCGTTTCGGTGCCTACTGACTGCCCCCAACGCGACGAACGACTTGGATGGACCGGCGACGCTCTCGCCTTTTGCCAATCCGCCTGCTACAACGCCGATGTCAGAGCATTTTTCAGAAAATGGCTCTGCGATTGCCGCGACGGTCAATCCGAAGACGGGACCATCGCCGATGTCATTCCCCTTATTGCCGATCCGGGGATCGGAAATTCAAACAATGCGGCATGGGCGGACGCTGTCATTTCGGTGCCGTATACATTGAGCCGTTTCTACGGAGACCGCAGCTTTATCGATGAAAATTACCGAATGATGCAAAAATACATTGAAAGGCTCTCTCTCAACACCCCGCCCGGTCCCAATGCCCACTACGGTGACTGGCTGTCACCAGACGAAGCTTACACGCTCGGTAACGAAAATGATGAAGCCGCGCAGGAATCACTGAAGCACTCTGAAAAAGAACTGATCGCCCTTTGCTTTTACGCCCGCGATGCAATGATGATGGCACGCATGGCGGCGGAAACGGAAAGATTTGAAGATTCGGTAACTTACACCCGTCTGTTCGAGCGATTGAAATCTGATTTCAACGAAAAATACATACATGACGGACGTATCACCGTAAGGACACAGACGGCATGTGCTCTTGCTCTTTGCTCGCACCTCGTTGACGGTGAGACAAAGCTTGCGGTCGCCACGACGCTGGGAGAGCTGGTGGATTCAGCCGGCGGCGCAGCAGTCGGGTTTGTGGGCGTTCCCCTGCTCATGAACGCGCTCACTGAAAACGGTATGAGCGACAAGTGTTATCAGGCGCTTCTCGCCGACGGACCGTGCTCCTGGCTTATGCCCGTCCGTTCCGGCGCGACCACGGTTTGGGAAAGGCCTGATTCGTATTCCGATGAAAAAGGTTTTGCCGACTGTGCCATGAATTCCTTCAACCACTGTGCCTTCGGTTCGGTACTTGAATGGCTTTTCGCCGGAATGACCGGAATATCTCCCGACGAATACGGAGACGGGTTCAAAAATTTTACTTACCGGCCGCACCCCGACCTGCGTGACGAGTTCAAAATACCCAGAGGGCAAAAGCGAATCACGTCTGCCCATGCGCGGCTTGATACCGACAGCGGTACAATAACCGCACGCTGGAATATCACAGCCGGGTGTGTCGTATACTCTCTGACGGTACCGGCGGGCTGCACGGCACGCTGCGAAATTCCCGCCCGCGGAAGAATGCTGAGCGGGTCTGCTTCATACGATGAACAAGCCGGCATATACACATCCGTTATCGGTGAAGGTGAACACGTGTTTGCGGTAGCCATAGAAAAATAAACGTATTTAACCATGCGGCGGTCTGTCATGACCGCCGCATTTTTGCACTCATATATCGATCAGTGTCGCAATTTGTCGAACAAGGCATAGTATGTAAAGGGTATTACCCCGAAAAAACTATTTGAGAGGTAAAATCATGGGTATTACAAATGCCAATAAACAGGCAGGTGCCGACACTCTTGAATGCGATGAGCTGTTAAAAATGACGCTCGCGCTGTCCGCATCACCCGATATAACGACAAATCCGACGGATATGGTTTTGGTGCTCGATCGTTCCGGTAGCATGGCCGGCGCTCCGCTCGCAGGTATAAAAGCCGGTGCCGATGCGTTCATAGACATAATCGCTCAGGCAACCGGCGGCGCACCTGACGGGCTCATAGGTTCCGGAAGCCGTATCGGCATCGTGAGCTTTGCCGGGACGGCTACGGCAAACACACAGCTTATAACCTCGGTCGATGACCTGAAAAATGCGGTAAACTCGCTTTCCGCTTCCGGCTCTACGAATCACGCAGACGCGTTCGAAAAAGCCCTGCAGCTTTTCACTCCTCCTTCCGGGAATGCAAGAGTGATCGTGATGTTCACGGACGGTAAAACGACCGCAGGCGGTGATCCATCACCGATAGCCGCCGCAGCGCGCGCTGACGGGGTGATCATCTACTGTATAGGTCTCATCGGTACCGACGGTATCGATGTCAGTGTGCTGAACGACTGGGCAAGCGACCCTGACGCGTCACACGTTGCCGTGACCCCCGACGCCGCTGACCTTGAGGAACTGTTCAAAGATCTTGCGGTAAATATCTCAAAGACCGGTGCAACGGACATTGTGATAGACGAGATTCTGAATGCTGATTTTGTCATAGTCAGCGTTTCGCCGCCCACAAAAGGAACCGCTATGATGACTGATGCCAACACGCTGCAATGGAAGATCTCCGAGCTTGGCGTAACGGCAAATGAAGGCGCCTCACTCGAATTCACCGTTCGTCATGTCGCCGATACCTACGGAGAGAAGCTTATCAACGAATCGATCAGCTATTCTGACAACGAGGGTAACGTTGTTGTCTTTCCCGCACCGTCGGTAACAGTCAAATGCGGCATCATAATAGATCCCGAGCCCTGTCCGGTTCCTGTCGAGCTTACTGTTGATTCATGCGTAGACTCGGTGGTGTTTGACGCCGGCGACACCTATCTTGAATCGCTGGGTCGAATAGTTCAGCTCGACGTTACGTTGCGTAATGTCTGTCCCGGCAAGCGCGTCGCGCTGGCGGTGATCCTGACAGAGACGGATGATTCGGGTATGGAACAGCCACGCGGAATGAAAGCCTTCACTCTGCCGGCACACGATTCTTCGGGTTGTCGTGACGTTCTTGTGAGATGCATAAAATTCGTTCTGCCCGAAGATCTTGTTACGACCGGCGACGAAAACCCCACGTTATGCAAGGAACGAAAACTGAAGGCACGCATAATCGCGCACAACATCGACACGGATTTTGTGTGCTGCGATTCTGATGTGACCCTCACGTGAGCCTGTCGCTTTTCCTTCGCGATTCATCAAAGCCACTGTAAAAAGAAGACCCCGTAACAAACAAAATCCCGGCAGCTTTCAGGCTGCCGGGATTTTACTATCCTGCACGACGTCAGGAATCAAGCGCATCCTTGCGCGAAAGATTCATTCTGCCCTTTTCGTCCACATCCAGGAACTTTACTTTGATCTCGTCTCCCACGCTGACAACGTCCTCAACCTTTGCCACACGCTTGTTGGAAATCTTGGAAATATGAATCAACCCTTCCTTGCCGGGTGCGATTTCAACAAATGCGCCGAAGGTCATCAGTCTTGTGATAGTACCCTGATAAATCGTGCCGGGTTCGGGAT
>URSI01000012.1 GCA_900550505.1 uncultured Eubacteriales bacterium | reverse complement strand
GTTTACCGAGAGCACCTCTGTTTTCGGTATGGGCGGCTCAAAAAAATGGTGCCTGCTGTCTAATCCCTATGACAAGACGCTGATGCGTAATAAACTGTCGTATGACATGGCGGATGCCATGGGGATGAGTTATGTTTCGGAAAGCGAATATGTTGACCTGTATGTCAACGGCAGTTATCGCGGCAACTACCTGCTTGTGGAGTCGGTGGGCGTAGGCAAGGATCGTGTTGATATCGATATTGAAGACAATGATTTTCTGTTTGAATACGAACCATGGCCGGAGTACAGCAATCCCAGCTCGTTTTATACACCGGTGTGTAATATACTGTTAGGGTTTAACGACCGTACCGAGCCGACACCGCAGCAGCTCCGATATGCGGAAGATTTCTTTGCCGAGCTTGAAGGCTTTCTTGTCGCAGGCGATTACAGCGCCTCGTCCGAACTTATGGATATGCGTTCGTTTGTCGACTTTTATATAGTCAATGAACTTTTTAAAAATGTCGACATGGGTACAAGCTCTACGAGATATTATCTTCGCGACGGAGTGCTTTACGCCGGCCCCGTGTGGGATCTTGACCTTTCGGCCGGGAATTGCAGCGCTTCATATTATGAGGATTATAACAACGTGGGAGGCAGCGGTGACAGTACCGAAGGGATCTATGCCGCAGCACAATGGTATCCTCTGCTGTTTGAGATGCCTGAGTTTGTTTCGGCGCTTTATGAGCGGTATCTTGAATTACAGCCGCTCATAGTGAATCTGACGACTGATAATGAACTCGGTGTAAACCGTATCGACCGGCTGATAGATAAGTACGGTGAAAGCTTTGAGTCCAATTATCGTCAGGGCAGATGGAAGATCGACGTGGTTTACAGTGATCTGGAGCGTATACCCGACCCGACGTTTGAGGAAAACGTTGAGTATATGCGCGACTGGCTCATACGGCGCAACGAATGGCTGCTTGAGCACTGGGGACTCGCCTGAGTGTGAACGGTGAATATTATGTGTGTGAAAAAACTTATTTCAATCGTTGTTCCGTGCTATAACGAAGCGCAGGCGTTGCCGTATTTTTATGACGAAGCAACGGGCGTAGCTGAACGGATGGATGTTGATTTTGAGTTTATATTTGTCGACGACGGCTCACGGGATGAAACGCTCGATGTGATGCGGCAGCTTTCCGTGCGCGATACGAGAGTAAGGTATATTTCTTTTTCCCGGAATTTCGGTAAGGAGGCGGCGATGCTTGCGGGACTCCGCGCAGCCGTCGGTGACTATGTGGCGATAATGGATGCCGATCTTCAGGACCCGCCTTCGCTGTTGCCCGAAATGTATCGTATCATCACATGTGAAGGGTATGATTGTGTTGCCACTCGTCGCAGCACCCGCAAGGGCGAGCCTGTAATACGCTCAATGTTCGCAAAGATGTTTTACGGGATCATGAAGCGCATATCCCATACCGAACTTGTAGAAGGCGCAAGAGATTTCAGGCTGATGACGCGGCAGGCGACGGACGCCGTACTTTCACTCGGTGAATACAACAGGTTTACAAAGGGGATTTACGGTTGGGTAGGTTTTAAGACGAAATGGCTCGAATATGAAAACATCGAACGTGTAGCAGGGAAGACGACATTTAATTTTTGGAAGCTTTTCAAATACTCTCTTGAATGTATAATATCGTTTTCCACCGCGCCGCTGGCGATCGCGTCGGTGAGCGGATTTATATTTACGCTTTTGTCGTTCGTGGGCATAATAGTTATTATAATAAGGGAGCTGTTGTGGCGCGGGTCTGCATATGGCTGGCCTTCGCTTGTGTGTTTGATTTTGTTCGTTTCGGGTGTGCAGCTTTTTTCGATCGGGATACTTGGCATGTATTTATCCCGCACTTACCTGGAAACGAAGAACAGACCGCTTTATATTGTCGCTGAGACGGAAAAGACCGGTTTTGCTTTGGAAAAAGATAATAATTGTTGATAAACGCGAATCACCCGCCATCTGATGATGACGGGTGATTTTTTATATTGTCTTCAGCCGGTGTAGGAACGGTCTATATTGACTACGGTGTAAAGCGAATCATCGAGCTTGTTTACCTGAGCGGCAATACGGCTTTTCAGCGTTTCGTCATCTTGTCCGCAATCGTATGGTACGACCGCATCAAAAATGAGATTTGTGTGCGTCGGACCCGTCACCATGCGAAAGTCATGGATAGTTATCCGCGGGTCTATGAGTCGTACTGCCTCAAGAGTCTGTTCCCTTGATCGTGCCGTTGCTTCGTCATCGTCAGCGATGGGGTCCATGTGTATGACTGCCTCACATCCGAGAGCGCGTCTGAGTTCGCGTTCGATATTGTCGATCGCATCATGTGTGACAAGCGCATCCTGAGACGCACTGACCTCGGCGTGCAGCGATATCATCTGCCTTCCGGGACCGTAGTTGTGAACTACAAGATCATGCAGACCTTTGACCTCTTCGTGCGAAAGTACAAGCTCTTCGATCTTTTTGATGAATTCAGGTTCCGGTGGCTGCCCGAGGAGCGGGCTTATCGTGTCTATAGCAGAACGTATGCCGGAATAGAGTATAAATCCGGCGACAAGTGCGCCGCACCATCCGTCTATGAGCAGTTCGAAGCTGTATGCTGCAACAAGCGATATGAGGACCGCTGATGTGGCAGCCGCGTCGCTGAGTGAGTCGGTCGCGGTCGCGGTGAGCGCGGAACTGCCGATCCGCTTTCCGACAGAGCGGTTGTAAAGAAACATATACAGCTTCACAACGACTGACAACGCAAGTATGACTACCACCGTAACGCTGAATTGCGGCAGCTGCGGGTGCAATATCGCGTCTATGGAATCGCGCGCCAGCTCGATCCCCATCACTACGATGAGCACGGAAACTATAAACCCCGAAAGGTATTCGATGCGCCCGTGTCCGAACGGGTGGGCCTGATCCGGCTTTTGTTCCGCCAGTTTGAATCCGAGCAGGGAAATGATGGATGATCCGGCATCCGACAGGTTGTTGAAAGCATCCGCAGTGATGGCAATGGAGCCGCTGAGCGTTCCGGCCGTCAGCTTTGCCGCGAACAGACAAAGATTAAGTGCGATACCGAGCAGCCCGCAAAGCATACCGCTGCGTGACCGTTTCTGCTCCGGTGTCATGTTGTCGTGAATGAAGATCTTTTCAAGCAGCTTTATCATATTTCATAAAATGCTCCTTTGGTCAAAAGATAGAGAGCTGTTCGCTTTCCGGCAGTTCTCCGAGGCAGTTGTTGCTCTTGAGCGTATCCACAACGCTTTGTGTGAGTTTTGCCTTGATCTTCAGTTCCTCAAGCGAAGTGATTTCATCCTCATGTATACAGCGGTAAATATTATCCGCTGCGGATTCACCGAGACCTGCCAGTGACGAGAGCGGCAGCCGGATCATTCCGTTTTCGGGGAGAAAGCGGGTCTTATGTGATTTGTATATGTCTACCGGCAGCACCTTTATACCGCGTGCGTACATTTCGTTCACGATCTGGAGCGCTGTCAGCACATCGGCGTCCTTGGGTGAATTTGTTTTGTTTTGTATGCGCTCTTTTATGAGCTTCATTTCAGCCATTACGGCGCGTTTTCCCTTCATCACCGTCTGCGCCTCAAAGCCGCTGGGCTGTACGGTGAAATAGCTGGCATAGTGCTCAAGAGGTCTGTGGACCTTGTACCAGCCCAGCCGCAGCGCTGCGATCATGTATGCGGCAGCGTGCGCTTTTGGGAACATATACTGTATTTTTTTACATGAGCGTATGTACCATGCCGGAACCCCGGCTCCGGTCATTGCTTCCTCATATTCCGGCTTCAGACCGCGACCTTTTCTTACATCCTCCATTATTTTGAATGCCATGCTTGGTTCCAGTCCCCATTTTATGAGAGAGAGCATGATCGAGTCACGCGTACCGATAACCTCGGAAATAGTGCACACACCGTTTGCTATAAGTGTTTTGCCGTTGCCCTGCCAAATGCCTTCACCGTGTGACAGACCGGATATCTGCATGAGGTCGGCAAATGTTTTGGGCTTTGCGTCAAGAAGCATCTGGCGCGCATTTTCGGTACCGCATTCGGGTATTGCGAGCGTGCCGAGCGTGATGTCATCTATATCCTCAGGCTTTATCCCGAGCGCCGCGGTCGATTCAAACAGCGACATGACTTCGGGATCGTTCATAGGGACGCTTTTTACCTTAACGCCCGTAAGCTCCTCCAGTACATGATAGCGGGTAGGCACATCGTGACCGAGTATATCGAGCTTTTGCAGCGTGTCATGCAGATAGTCGAATGCAAAATGCGTGGTTATGACGTTTGAAGCATCCTTATCGGCAGGATGCTGGACGGGCGTGAAGTCCTGTATGTGATACGGTCTGGGCACAACGACAATACCGCCCGGATGCTGACCGGTGGTGCGTTTTACACCCATACAGCCGCAAACGAGACGCTCTTCTTCTGCCTTGGAGATGCTTTGACCTTTTGATTCAAGATATTTTTTTACAAATCCGTAGGCGGTTTTGGATGCCAATGTGGATATTGTTCCGGCGCGGAAGACGTTTTCGGCGCCGAACAGCACCTCGGTATATTTGTGTACGTATGATTGCACTTCGCCTGACATATTGAGATCGATATCAGGGGCTTTATCACCTTTGAAGCCGAGAAAGGTCTCAAAAGGTATGTCCTGTCCGTTGCCCTCCATAACGGTCCCGCAGTGCGGGCAGGCGGCGGGCTTCAGGTCAAATCCGCTTCCTACATTGGTGTCGGTCACAAATTCGCTGTAAAGGCATTTCGGACAGCGGTAGTGAGGCGGCAGTGGGTTGACCTCGGATATTCCCGCAAAGGTGGCTATCAGTGAAGAGCCGACAGAACCTCTTGAGCCGACAAGGTATCCCTGTTTTTCACTGTACGCAACGAGCTCGCGTGCAGTCATGTAAAGTGCCGAGTAACCGTTGTTTATGACGCTGTCAAGCTCCTTGTCAAGCCTTGTCAGTATCAGCTCCGGTACGTTTTCGCCGTACAGTTCCTTTGCGCGCTCGTGGCATATCCTTCTCAGGTTTTCATCGCTTCCCTCTATTGAAGGATTGAAAGCGCCTTCCGGAATGGGGCGTATCCCCGGCTCTATCATGTCTGCAATGGCGGCGGGTGTGTCGATAACTATCTTACGGGCAGTTTCGGCACCGAGATACGAAAACTCGTCCAGCATCTCCTGGGTCGTGCGGAAATACAGGCGGGTCATCCTCTCCGCACCCGGCATCTTCATACCCGCCTGCATTATCTGGCGGTATATCTCGTCCCCCGGTTCAAGGAAATGGACGTCACCAGTGGCAACGGCGGGCTTTTTCTGTTTGTTTGCGATCTCAATGACCCGACGATTGAATTCGCGCAGCTGAGCAACGGCATTGTTGCGGTCGCTGCCCAACCTGCCTTCGTCCACGAGAAACATGTTGTTATCAAGAGGCATTACCTCAAAATAATCGTAAAAATCCGCGATCTTGAGCAGCTCGCTTTGCGGCTTATTTTCAATGAGTGCGCTGTATAGTTCGCCGGATTCGCACGCCGAACCTATTATTAGCCCTTCACGGTGAGCATTAAGTGCGGTTTTCGGTATACGCGGATGCTTTGAAAAGTACCGCAGATATGAATCGGATACGAGCTGATACAGATTGTGCAGTCCCGTTTTGTTTTGCACGAGTATCGAGACGTGATATGACGGCAGCTTTTTCGGATTGATGTTCTGTTCCATCGCCAGCTCGAGATCATTCAGCGTGCGAATTCCCTCGGAAGCCAGCTTTTCGCACATACACGCAAAGATACGGCACAGCATGCGGGTATCGTCGAGCGCGCGGTGGTGATTGAATTCGCCGAGCTTGTAATGGTCTCTGAGATTGTCGAGCCGGTGCCTTTTCAGCTCCGGATTAAGGTATCTTGAAAGTGCGAGCGTGTCAAGATAAGGGTTGCAAAACGGCAAGGATGCGCGTTCTGCGGCTACACGGATAAATCCGATGTCGAACGAAGCATTATGTGCGACGAGCATGGAACCGTCCGCAAAATCGAGGAAAGCCCTGACTGCCTCTGCCTGAGACGGCGCACCTTTGACCATTTCATCGGTTATACCCGTCAGTTTCGTTATTTCTTCAGGTATATGCCTTCCGGGATCGGCATACGTTTCAAAGGAGTCGACCTCTTCGCCGGCGCGGTATTTTACCGCTGCGATCTCAGTGATCGCACATGACGTCGCCGAAAGTCCTGTCGTCTCTATATCAAATATGATAAATTCGTCCTTCGTGAAAGATATGGCGGAGGAAGAATGTCCGAAACTGGCGCGCGCGGTATCATCGACAAGATACCCCTCCATACCGAAGATCAGCTTGCCGTCATACTTTTGTTTTTCCGCCTCTATGATCAGATCGGGAAAAGCCTGCACGTTTCCGTGATCGGTCACGCATACGGCGGGCAGACGCCAGTCTTTTGCAAGACGGATCAGGTCATGAGGTTTGGACATACCGTCCATCTGCGACATCGTGGTGTGAAGATGAAGCTCTATCCGCGGAGTCGGATGTGTGTCGCGCCGGTATAGACGCCGTATCACCGCCGTTGCACCGGGCTTGAAAACATATTCCTTGCGGTATTTGTCGAGCGAAGTCCGACCGTGCATGAGCAGTGCGGTCCCTTCCTTGACTTTCTTAAGGTCACCGCATTCCTCGAGATTTTCCGTAACGTTCACAACGACAGAGCAGTCGTCGTCAGTCAGGTACCAGGTGAAGGTTATCCTGTCTCCGTCTCTGCTTTCTTTTTTTTCCGCCTTAAAAACCTCACCGCATATCGTCAACGGCTGTTCGGTTGAGTAACAGTCGCGTATCAGATTTATGGTGTCGGTGTTGAGCTTTTTCCCTGTTATGAGTTTGGGCTCGGATATATCGAACCGCATCCGTCCGCACTCAATACCGTCTTCTATGTATGTTACTGTGTCGTTTTCTGCAGGAGCAAATGAGTTCGTCACTATCTCGGGACCTGTGTCGGACTTTTTTGCAAACAATTCATTTGCCCCTGCCCTGAGCGCCTGTTCTGCCGCTGCGATGCGTGCGCAGTAGGCGGCGCCGCCGCTTTCGATAACGAATCTGACTGCTACACCAAACGCCTCGAGCGCGGTATTTTCGAGAGCCGAATCGGCTTTCATATTACGCAGCAGTTCGGCATCCTGCCCCGGTGCCAAAGTAACGGTATAAACACCGGCGGCCTTGTCATACTGTCCGCTTGCGCCTTCAAAAAAACCGTTGCCGATAAAACCGCGACGCTGGTGCATTATGTCTACAAGCTGCGAAAATCTGAGCGAATCGAAAAACTCGCTCGGGTAGGAAACGAGAAGTTTCATTTCACTCAGATCATATACACGTTTTATCTGCTGCTCTATCTCCCTCAGCGTGTCGCAGTCGCAGAGCCTTTTTGCGGTGCAGTTGCATACCACTATCCTGTTTTCACGGTTTATCCTCGTCTTGAAATCCGTGAGCAGGTCGAGCAGCCACAGAGCATTATCGTTCGGCTTGTATTTTGCAAAGCAATTCAGAAACTTCCGGGTAACTTCACTCATATTATGTCAACCATTTCGCACCATTTCGTCTATCTCAGTCAGCAGGGCGTCCAGCATTTCGCTTTCGGGCACACGCCTTATCGGAATGCCTTTTTTGAAAAGTATGCCTTCGTTGACGCCGCCGGCTATCCCTATATCGGCATTTTTTGCTTCACCGGGACCGTTTACCACACAACCCATCACCGCGACGGTAAACGGGCGGTCAACTTTATAATCCCTGAGACGGCGTTCCAGCTCCGTCACGAGAGGGACCATATCATATTTCGTCCTGCCGCAGGTGGGGCAGGAAACGAGATTGATGCCGTCGTCAAGCGACAGCGCGTGTAATATATTTTTGGCTGCTGGCACTTCGTTTAACGGGTCACCGGTGAGTGAAACCCTGATCGTATCACCGATGCCGTCTGCCAGCAGTGAGCCAATTCCTATTGCCGATTTGATAACACCGCCGTTAGTCGTCCCTGATTCCGTCACGCCGATATGCAGCGGCCTGTCCGTCATCTGAGAAAGCAGCCGGTAGGCTTGTATGGTCGTGGCTACGTCGCTGGATTTTGCGGAGATCACTATGTCGTCGAAGTCGAAATTTTCAAGCAGACGCACATGATACATGGCGCTTTCCGCAAGAGCCTCCGCCGTCGGAGCGCCGTATTTTTCAAGTATCGTTTTTTCGAGCGAGCCGCTGTTCACTCCGACTCTTATCGCGGTGCCGCTTTTTTTACACGCATCGGTGAGTGCTTTCACCCGGTCATCACTGCCGATATTTCCGGGATTGAATCTGATTTTATGTATGCCGCTTTCGGCGCATCTGATCGCGAGGCGGTAGTCGAAGTGTATGTCGGCGACGAGCGGAACGGGTGAACGCTCAACGAGCCACCCTACGTTTTCGGCTGCCTCACCGGTATTCACCGTCATCCTGACGATATCACACCCACACTCTGCGAGCGAGTTTATTTGTGAAAGCGTTGCAATTTTGTCGGCAGTTTCGGTGTTTGTCATAGACTGCACGGCTATCCGTTCGCCGTTACCTATGGTCACGGAGCCTATACGCACCGCTTTGGTGATACGTCTTTTTATCATGTGAACAACCCCGAAATATCCTTTACGGTAACTGCAAAAATAAGCAGCAGAAGCAACGCCATGCTCGCGGCGATAGCCGTGTTTTCTATCTTTTTGGGCAGCGGCTTGCGTATGATCGATTCTATTATCAGCAGCAGTACCCGGCCGCCGTCGAGCGCGGGTACCGGCAGCAAATTGAATACGGCTATACTCATTGAAAGCATCACCAGCAAACTGGCAAGCGGAGCCAGTCCCGAGCTTGCGGCTTCACCTACCTGAGAAGTTATTCCCACCGGACCGGATACGCCCTGTATCCCGTATCTGCCGGAGATTGCATCACCGAGACTTCCCACGGTCACCCTGAATATGGAGAGAGGCTGGAAGAATGTCTGATAAAGAGTTTCTTTGAAATTGTTTTCGAGACCGTAGACCTTAAAATCAATATCCCCGAAAAGAACGCCCTGTGATGTTGTCTCGGGAAATACGACGTCCGTGAGTTTGACCTCCCGGCCGCCTCTCTTGACGACAAGATCGACAGGCTCGATCCCGTCGCTCATTATTTTATATGCCATGTCAAAATAGACGTAGACCCTCGATCCGTTGACTTCTATGATCTCGTCGTCCGCCATGAGCCTGTTTTCGTCGGTCGGTCCCTGATTGCTTGTTGCATTGTCGTTGAAAACCGCGATCTTTGTGGATGCAAATCTGTCTGAAGATACAACGATAAAAAACATCACAAGGAAAGCGAGCATGAAATTCATGAATACACCGGCGAGCATTACTATGCACCGCTGCCAACGCGGCTTCCGGTTAAGCGCGACTTTTGCGCGCTCAGGGTCCTGCTCTTCGTCGGTCTCACCGATCATGCTGACATAACCGCCGATAGGCAGCCAACGAACGGTAAAAGGGTTGTATTTGCCTTTGATACTGAAAATCTTAGGTCCCATGCCCAGCGAAAACTCGTCGACGCCCACGCCGAATGCGCGTGCTGCTATATAATGTCCCAACTCATGAACGAATATGAGTATGCCAAACAGCAATATGGTTATGAGTATTGTAGGCACAAAGTTGAAAATGTCTGCGATTTTGTCCCAGAATGACATCGGGTGTTGATACCTCGCTCTAATGTGTCAAAGCGCCTTAAGCACCAGTTCGCGTGCGGCGCGGTCGGTTTCTTCTATGTCTTCAGTCGTAGGATCGCTGATAAATGCGCATTCGCTGGCAGCGTCTATTATCAGCTGCTGCATCTTCTGGTATCCGACCTTCCCCTCAAGAAACAGAGCCACTGCCTGTTCGTCCGCGCCGTTCAACGCCGCGCAGCGGTTCCCGCCCTGTTTGAAGGCGTCGATAGCAAACGCCAGCAGCGGAAACCTCGACATATCGGGCGCTTCAAACGTGAGGGTCGAGGATGTCAGATCCAATTTATCGGCGATACAATTTACACGTTGCGGATACGTCAGTGCATATTGTATAGGCAGCCTCATATCGTGTGCTCCCAATTGAGCTATCACGGAGCCGTCAACGAACCTTACCATCGAATGTACTATGCTTTGACGGTGTATCACTATCTCAATACGCTCTGCGGGGAGAGAAAACAGATGTGCCGCCTCAATGAGCTCAAACCCCTTGTTCATGAGTGTGGCGCAGTCTACAGTGATCTTACGCCCCATATTCCACGTCGGATGTTTCAGCGCGTCGGCTGCCGTCACGTCGGCAAGCCGTTCCGGCGGCAGGTCGTAAAACGCACCGCCCGACGCGGTAAGTATTATCCCTTCAGGTTCCGGCTGCCCCTGAAGACATTGAAAGATCGCGCTGTGTTCACTGTCGACCGGCAGGAGTTTTGCTCCGTTTGCCTTTGCTTCCGAAATTACGATCGCACCGCCTGTCACAAGTGTCTCTTTGTTTGCCAGCGCAACGTCGTTTCCGGCTTTTAACGCCGCAAGCGTAGGCCGGAGCCCCGCGATACCTACCAATGAGTTCAGCACGATATCGCATTCGTCGGCGGCGATCGCGCAAAGCTCGTCTGTCCCGGTGACGACTTCAATATCAGTATCGGCGAGCCTGGATTTTAACGACGTGTAGTTGTCGGGACCGATATATGCTTTTTTGGGCTTTAATATCCGACATTGGCGCTCGAGCAACGACTCATTGGCTGCGCAGGCGAGCGCGGTGACTTCCATACCGAGGCTTTGTATGACCTCGACGGCTTGTGTGCCGATCGACCCGGTCGAGCCGAGCAGTGAGATTCTCTTATGTTCCACTTTTGTTTTACCCATCGTTTTGTTTTAACTGACACAAACCTGATCGTTTGAAAACTGTCATGACATAAGTACGGAAACAGCCATCAGGACCGGGGAGCAGATCGCGGCACCGAGAACGCTGTCGAACCGGTCAAGCACTCCGCCGTGACCGGGGAATATCTTGCCGTAGTCCTTGACACCGAATCTGCGTTTGTATGCCGACGCATAGATATCGCCCGCCTGGGATACGACTCCGGTGATCGTACCGAGAACGAACCATAATACCGTATCCGTAATGTTTACCGGCTCTGTTACCAGTATAAACATCGTCATTGCCAACCCGGAAAAAAACGCGCCGGCTACCGCACCTTCCACCGTCTTTTTCGGGCTCAGCACCGGCGCAAGCTTGTGCTTACCGAAAGCACATCCGAAAAAATATGCCGCGGTGTCGCTCGTCCACGGGCAGATAAAAAGCATGAGAAACATCATATCGTGTCTGAGCAGCCCCCGTGCAAAGCAGAGGCATGCGAACGATACGGTGATATAAACCAAAGCGCATATCAGCAGTAAAGCACGGTTTTCCGAACGGTTTTTCAGCATATATCCGCCGGCAACCGCTCCAGTCACACCCGGTATCAACGATACTGCACAGAAGATCAGCGCATGTGCCTTTGAAAATCCGCTTCCGTCCGTTCCTGAGGTAAGTGCCAGAACAACGGCTCCGCATATAAGAGAGCACAGGATAGTGCGCACAGCAGACGTCGTTCTGTTTTGTTTTGCCTGCGCTCCGTCGGTTGTCTCAATGACACTACCGCCTGCGAAAACGCAGGCGGTCATCTCTCCTGCGGCTATCGCGCAAAGCAGCGCCATAACGGCAGGGAAAACAAAAGTATCATTCAGCAAAATGACCGGTACAAACAAGATTATGGCTGTTATGCCGGTAATTATGCGTGTTTTCATATGTTTTCACGCCTCTTTTCCAAAACGGCGTTTACGGCAGGAATACTCTGCAAGCGCTTTTATAAGCTCCTCACGGTCAAAATCCGGCCAGTATGCATCAGTGACATACAGTTCGCTGTAAGCGCATTGCCAAAGGAGAAAGTTGGAAAGCCGCTTTTCACCGCTTGTGCGCACGATCAGGTCGGGATCCGGCAGCCCCACGGTATACAGCTCGTCTGCTATGTCCTGTTCGCTCACATGCACGGCGCCCTTGGCGATCAGGTTGTTTACGGCACGTGTTATTTCCGCTCTGCCGCCGTAATTAAGTGCAATGCACAGAGTCATTCCAGTAGCGTGCGAAAGAGTGGCAACGCTCTCTTCCAGTGAGCTGCGCGTTTGCTCGTCGAATCGGCTGAGATCGCCGAGGATCTTCAGCCTTATGTTTCTCCGTATAAGTTCGGGCGTGTAGTTGACGATATAGCGGTGCATCATCTTGATGAGATGATCCACCTCATCCTTGCTGCGCGCCCAGTTTTCGGTGGAAAACGCATATACGGTCATATATTTTATGCCGAGATCGTCGCAAAGCCCCACTACTTTTACAAAATTGTCGCCGCCAGCCGAATGTCCGGCAGTGCGTGGCAGTGAACGGCGCTTTGCCCATCTGCCGTTTCCGTCCATAATGAAAGCCACATGTACCGGGAGTTTGAGCGGAGGCTGTATTTCGCCGGAAACCTTTTTTTTACGTCCAAACATCAGAGCGACATAATATCCTTGTTTTTTGCAGCGGTGATATCATCAACTTCTTTGATATACTTGTCTGTCAAGTCCTGTGTGAGCTTATCGGATTGCCGCTGCTCGTCTTCAGTCATTTCACCTTTCTTTTTCAGGTCCTTTGCATGATCGTTTGCGTCTCTGCGGATATTCCTCAGCGCGACTTTGGCTTCTTCTGCGCGCTTTGCTACCTGTTTTGTCAGTTCCTTACGGCGTTCCTCGGTAAGCTGGGGAAATATGAGACGAATGGACTTGCCGTCGTTCTGCGGGTTGATGCCAAGGTCAGACTCCTGAATGGCGCGCTCGATGGGCTTGAGGGCCGTGCCGTCCCACGGGGTGATAACGAGCTGGCGCGGATCGGGAGAAGCGATGGCCGCGATCTGCTGGATGGGCGTGGGAGAGCCGTAGTAGTCGACGCTGATGCGGTCGAGCACAGAGGCGTTGGCGCGGCCTGCGCGCACAGAGGCAAAGTCCGCGTTCACCGCGTCGATGCTCTTTCTCATTTTGTCGGAATAAACCTTGTAATCTTCTTTATTCATGGGGATACCTCCTCAAAAATTTTTATCGTAAAACCGCAAGTGCGGGGTCGCTCAGTTTTCGCCGACGATGGTACCGATCTTCTCGCCCTCGACCGCACGGATGATGTTCTCGGGATCCTTGAGGGCAAAGACGAGCACGGGAATGTGGTTGTCCATCGAA
The DNA here is from genome assembly GCA_900550505.1 of uncultured Eubacteriales bacterium. Lineage (GTDB taxonomy): Bacteria > Bacillota > Clostridia > Oscillospirales > CAG-382 > UMGS1307. The sequence continues at coordinate 1,741 of URSI01000012.1, read as the reverse complement.
AGCGACGTGGCCGTGGAGTCCATGACCGCAAGGTGCTGGGCCAGCACGTCCTCATAGGAGATGGCGTCGTACTTGATCGCATTTGCATCCTTGGCGGGGTCGGCGTTGTAAACGCCGTCGATGTTCTTGGCGAGCAGGATCACGTCGGCATTGATCTCCGCCGCGCGCAGCACCGCTGCCGTGTCGGTCGAGAAGAACGGAGAGCCGATGCCGCAGCCAAAAAGCACTACGCGGCCCTTTTCCAAATGCCGGATGGCGCGGGCGCGGATGTAGGGTTCGGCGACTTCTTTGATCTCCAGCGCCGTCTGCACGCGCACGTCGACGCCCTTCTGCTCGAGCACATCGGCGACCGCCATGCAGTTCATCGCCGTGGCCAGCATGCCCATGTGGTCGGCACGGGTGCGCTCGATGTAGCCCTCGCCGTTTTTCACGCCGCGCCAGAAGTTGCCGCCACCAATGACCACGCCGATCTCAACGCCCATGGCGCTGCATTCCTTGATGACGTCGGCCACCCGGCCCATCACCTGAAAGTCCAGGCCAAAGTGCTTGTCTCCGGCCAGTGCCTCGCCGCTGATCTTCAGCAGCACCCGCTTATATTTCGGTTCGTCCATGCGTCACGCTCCTATTTTATTATTCAATCATACTTTGCTATTTTACCTTATTTCTCTCCGTTTGCATAGAGGGAAAATCAAAAAAATGCGGATTCTTTTCTTGCGGCGGTGTGAAAAAGCTGTTATACTGCCGGAGAGAAAGGATGTGCATACCATGGAACTGCGCCATGTTTTGGGAAATACATGGGTAGCGGAGGCCAACACCGCTCTGCTGCCGGTTTATAAGATCACGGAGAAGGATATCGTGCTGATCGACACCGGCTACGCCAAGTTGGATCGCTCCGGCCTGACGGCCATGATCGAGGACAACGGCTTTCACCTGCGGGGCGTGATCTGCTCCCACGCCCACTTCGACCACAGCGGCAACGTGCGGTACTTGCAGCAGCGCTGCGGCGCCAGAGCCGCCGCCCACATCATCGAGGCGGGCATCTCCGTGAACCCCGACGCCTACCGGGCCAACTACGTGGCCCTTACCTACGGCAAGAGCCGGGAGTACTTTCTGGAGGAGTGCTTCGTGGCGGACGCCATCATCGGAGGACGAATATCTGGACTTCTGCGGCGTGCACTTCGGCATTCTGCCGCTGCCGGGTCACAGCGCGGGACACATTGGCGTGGTGACGCCGGACAACGTGGCCTATGTGGGGGACTGCCTGCTGGATCAGCAGCAGATCGACAGCGCTAAGCTGCCTACCAGCATGTTCATTGCCCGTGACCTGCAAAGCAAGGCGTTCCTGCGGCAGACGGACTATCCCGCCTACATCATCGCCCACAAGGCGGTGGTGACGGACAAGACGGAGCTGGACGCCCTGGTGGACAGCAACAGTGAGTTCATCCACCGCAAGGCCGACGAGCTGCTGGAGGATCTGGCGGACACCATTGACACCGAATTCTATCTGGAGGACGCAAAGGAAAGCGACCCCATCGAAGCAATGATGACACTTTCTCTGACATCCGTCACAGAAAAAACAGTCGCAACTACAGAAGCGATTGCTTACAAAACAGTAGAACGCACAAACAGCTCCCTGAAAGCCGGCGAAAGCCGCGTGGTGCAGGAGGGCAAGGAAGGCGTTGCATCTGTCATCAAAAAAGAAATCTACCACGGCAGCGAGCTGGTGGATACACAGTTTGTT
>URSI01000011.1 GCA_900550505.1 uncultured Eubacteriales bacterium | reverse complement strand
TCGACCAAGGATTATTTCAATCCAGTATCACTCTTTTACGTACTGAGTCTCGGCGCCGTAATGGTGGTGCTTTATCTGCTGCTCAGCGGTCAAATGTCGTTCCCGCGAGAATACAGTGTGCCTGACTACATATGCCGCATCATGTATACCGTGGTGCTTCTCGGCATCTACATGGTGTTCCACGCGGTCATATCGGTGCTGCCGACGGTGCTTGAGACCGGCAAGCTGCCGAGGCTGCAATGGAGCAACAACGTATCCACTTTACTGATAATCGCACTGCCCTTTGTGTACCGGTTCCGCAACAAGACATTGCTCCACCTTTCCGTGGCGTTTCTTGCGCTTATTGCCATGTTCCTCTCGGGCTCCAGAGGCGGTTGGGTGATGGGGACGGCTACCTATGCGCTCTCTGCAATAGTATTTATCATTTACCGGCGTCATCACCGTGCGCTGAGCGCCGTTTTCTTTTTCGTATCGCTTGCCGCGCTCTGTGCGGGCGTATACGAGATGAGGGGATATCTGCTTTCTCAGTTCGTATACGACGCGGAGCTTGACAAATATGTGTTCCTATACTCAAAGGAACCGCGTATGCGGCTGTTTGAACGTATGAAAAATGATTTTTCCGCCAACCCGCTGTTCGGCAGAGGACTCGGGTACAGCGGAAACAAAGATATATATGACCCCAAAAAGTTTGCTATGCACTGGTACCACTCTGCGCCGATGCAGATAATAGCCAGCCTCGGCATAACCGGTATTTTTGCATATTGCACACAGATAGCGACCGGGTTGCTGGCGCTGCTGCGAAGCGTGGATTCCTTCAAGCTCTGCGTGCTCTGCTCCTTCACGGGTTTATGGCTGATGTCCTGCGTCAACCCCGGGATTTTCTGCCCGTACCCATACGCATTTATAATGATGATGCTGTTGCTTATAACCGAGTCGCCCGCTGCCGAGCCGAAAAACACCGATCCGCGGGTGATAGTGATAAGCGAAGAATGACCGATCCGAAAAAACAAAACGCTCCGTCGGGTCGAACCGCACCCCGTTTGTCAGACAGTATGGTATACTGATGAACAAGTCCGGTAAAAACGGACAACAGAAAAAGACCCCTACGGTAGGATAAAAGAAACTACCAAGGGAGAGGCTTCGTAAGAAAACCGCCTTACTTTGGCTTTTACCAAATGCTTCGACAGGAAAATGAAGGCTTCTTTATAATTTAGGTTAAATAAAAAATCGGGTTATGTGAGCTTTATGGGAACAGGAATTATGATATGTGGCTTAAATGGCGCCGGAAAGAGCACATTGGGGAGAGCTCTTGCTGAGAAATTGCATTTTTATTTTATAGATAATGAAGACCTATTTTTCCATAAGACAAACCCTAATTATATTTATGCTTCTCCTCGTACGCGTGAGGAGGCTCAAAAGCTGCTGTTTCATGAGATTAAAGCACATGAAAATTTAGTTTTTGCTGCTGTAAAGGGAGATTACGGAGAGGCGATTTATCCCTTTTTTCAGTATGTTATATTGATTGATGCCCCAAAGGATATTCGTATGCAACGGGTTAAAAATCGTTCTTTTCAAAAGTTTGGCAGCAGAATGTTGCCAGGTGGAGATTTACATGAACAGGAAGAAAGATTTTTTGAGTTTGTTAGATCTAGATCAGAAATCATAGTTGAAGAATGGATACAGCAATTAAGTTGTCCTATCTTAAGAATTGACGGAACAAAACCCATTGAAGAAAATGTAGATTATATCATAAATCAGATATAAAAATTATATTCCAGTTTATAACTGTCCTCCTGGCGTGGACGCAAAAAAGCACCATCTGAAGAACCACTTTAGATGGTGCTTTTCTAAGGATTTTTAGGGGCAAAATCCGATGCTCGCCGTCTCTGCAGACGTGATTGTTCACTTCTCTACGGAAAGTGCCCAAAAGGGGTTCTTTTTATACTGTCCGCACAGCTCGGGAAAGTTCAGCCACACCCGACGGAGCCGTTTTTTGTTTCAGCCCTCATTTATATATGATATCACACCGCGCGCTGCCGCCATCGCCGTGGAAAACGCTATCTGCAGGTTGTATCCTCCGGTGTAAGCATCCACATCTATTACTTCGCCGGCAAAAAAAAGCCCGCGCACTATTTTCGATTCCATCGTCGTCGGCTTGAGCTCCCTGACGCTCACACCTCCGGACGTCACTATCGCCTCGCTCACCGGACGCGTGCCTGTCACCTTGATCTCAAGACGCTTCAATAACGCAACGATCACACCGCGCTCGGCTCTCGTAATGTCCCGTGATCTCTTTTCCGGGTCAAGACCGGTCCTCATGATAAACGGATGTATCAGCTTCATCGGCAGCAGCCTGTCAAGACTGTTTTGCAGCAAACGGTTGGAATTCCCGGCAAGATCGCCCGTCACCCGTCTGTCGAGCGTCTTCTCGTCCAGTGCCGGCTTCAGGTCCAGCCGCATCGTGACGGGAAAGCTGCGCAGATGCGCAGAGGACGACAGTATCACCGGACCGCTCACCCCGAAATGAGTGAAAAGCATTTCGCCCTGCTCGGCATAAAGCCGCTTTTCACCACGATAGAACGCGACACCCGTGTTCTTCAGCGAAAGACCCATGCACTGCGCGCAAAAAGGGTCGTCAGATACAAGCGGCACGAGCGACGGCTTGGGAGGTATCACGGTATGACCGAATCCGGCGGCAAATCGATATCCGTCGCCTGTCGAACCTGTCGCGGGATATGAAACTCCCCCGGTACAAATAAGAACCGCACGCGCGCGTATCGTCTCGAAACAGCGACCGCGCAGTCTCAGCTCAAAGCCCGTCCCGGCACCGTGTACGCTTTCTACCGCAGCGTGTACCCGCACGGCGCCCGAGCTGTATCTGTTCAGCGCCGAAACTATATCCCTCGCACAGTCGCTCACGGGAAATACACGCCTTCCGCGTTCGACCTTCAGCTCCACACCGAGCGACTCAAAAAGCCGCATCGTGTCGGCAGGACCAAAGGACGATACGGCTGCGTAGAGGAATTTGGGATTTACCGGCACGTTTTCAAGCAGTTCCTCACGCGTACAGTCGTTGGTCACGTTGCAGCGACCTTTGCCGGTGATGGCAAGCTTTCTGCCCATTTGGCGGTTTTTTTCGATCAACACGGTGCGCAGCCCGGACCGCGCACAGAAGCCGGACGCCGCAAGACCGGCGGCTCCGCCGCCGATAACGGCAACGTCAAAGTCGCTTGTCAAAGGTGTTGTACTCATCCCAGATCTCCTCAAGCTCGGAGTATACGGCCGCAGTCTCGGCTTTTCTTCTCCGGCACACGCCGACGACCAGCGCATTGATCAGAGAAAGCGGCGCGACGAGCGAATCTACGACAGAGACCATATCATTTTTCGCGACAAGCACGTGATCTGCATTTTCAGCCACAGGTGAGCCGACGCTGTCGGTCAGCGCTATCACCTTTGCGCCGCGTTTCTTGGCAAAATCCATCGCATCTACGGTGCGCTTGGAATACCGGGGAAAGCTTATACCGATGACGGCGTCACGTTCGCTTACCCGAAGCAGCTCCTCAAAAACGCCCTCGCTGCTCGGTGCCCGCACGAGCAGCGCATTATCAAATATAACGCCGAAATAAAAGTACAGGAACGACGCAAGCGATGCCGCAGAGCGCACGCCTATGATGTAAATACGCTGTGCACTCACCAGTGAATCGATAACCGCCTCAAATTCCGCCGGTGAAACCGTCGAAAGAGTGCTGCGCAGGTTTTCGATATCGTTTGCGATCACCGTGCCCAACACGTCGTCGCCGAAGCGTTCATCTCCCAGCTTTATGCGCTGCACCGACGTCAGCCTGCGTTTTATGGCAAGTCTCAGCTGCGCCTGCAGCTCCGGATATCCCTCAAAGCCCAGAGCGTTGGCAAATCTTATCACGGTAGATTCGGATACGCCCGCGCTTGCGCCCAGCCGCGTCGCGGTTTGATACGCCGCCGTTTCGCTGTTGTCGAGTATATAACGGGCTATGCGGCGGTGGCTCTTGGAAAGTTTGCCCAGCCGCTCTTCGATAAGTGTAAGCACCGATGAGTTCATACTCTTTCCCCCTTCAAAAACGCGCCGTGAACGGACCGCATGATCCGTTCACGACGCTTTTTGCAAAGATCACTGTGCCGCTGCGATTATCGTTGCAAAATCAGGTGCCTTCAAAGACGCGCCGCCTATGAGACCGCCGTCCACGTTCGGCTTTGCAAGGAGTTCCGCCGCGTTGCCGGCGTTCATGGAACCGCCGTACTGCACGGTCAGGTTCTCGGCCGCATCCTTGCCGTAAAGCTCTCCGACCACTCCGCGTATGATCCCGTTGACCTCGTCTGCCTGATCTGCCGTAGCGGTGCGGCCGGTGCCGATCGCCCAGACCGGCTCGTATGCAATTATCACACGTCCGAGCTGTTCCGCTTCTACGCCTGCAAGCGCAGCCTTGGTCTGCATGGACACGATCTCGGCGGTGATGCCGGCTTCACGCTGTTCAAGCAGCTCTCCGACGCAAAGTATTACCTTCATTCCCGCTGCCAGCGCCGCCTTGACCCGCATATTGACGGTAGCGTCGGTCTCGCCGAAATACTGCCTGCGCTCGCTGTGACCTATTATCACGCATCCTACGCCGAGTTCTTTCAGCATATCACAGCTGATCTCACCGGTGAATGCGCCTTTTTCCGCCCAATGGACATTCTGCGCGCCGACCTCTATCACGCTTCCCTTGCACGCCTCAACCGCCGCGGCAAGGTCAACATAGGGCACACATACGATAATGTCGCAGCCGTCAGTCTTTTTCCCGGCTATCTCGGTCTTTATCGCATCGATGAGCTCTGCTGCCTTCTTCGGCCCGAGATTCATCTTCCAGTTGCCTGCTATAACTTTCTTTCTCATTTCCTGTTTCTCTCCGATCCTTATTCTTGCTGAGCACCGACCGTCCGCCGCATCATTTGTCCTGCAGGCAGGCGATACCGGGCAATTCGATGCCCTCAAGGAACTCCAGCGATGCGCCGCCGCCGGTCGAGATATGGGTTATTTTGTCTGCAAAACCTAATTTTTCTACCGCAGCCGCGCTGTCGCCGCCGCCGATTATCGAAATAGCACCGGACTCGGCAACAGCCTTTGCTATGGCTTTTGTGCCCTTGGCAAAATTATCAAACTCAAAAACGCCCATAGGTCCGTTCCAGATCACCGTGCCGGCACCCTTGATGCGAGCGGTAAATGCCTCTATGGTCTTGTCGCCTATGTCAAGACCCATCCAACCGTCTTCGATCGCATCGGTCGGGAAGACTTTCTGCTCGGAGTCGTTATTGAATTCCTTCGCACATACGGTATCTGTCGGAAGCAGGAATTCCACATTGTTTTTCTTTGCCTTTTCCACGAGTTCGCGTGCAAGGTCAAGCTTATCTTCCTCACAGAGTGATGTGCCTATCTTGCCGCCGAAGGCTTTTGCAAAGGTATACGCCATGCCGCCGCCGACTATGATCGCGTCCACCTTGTCGATCAGGTTGTTTATAACGCCTATCTTATCCGAAACCTTAGCGCCGCCGAGTATCGCGACAAACGGACGTTTCGGGTTGGAAAGCGCGCCGCCCATGATATCTATCTCTTTCTGGATGAGATATCCGCAAACGGCAGGCAGATAGTCGGCTACACCGGCAGTAGAAGCGTGAGCTCTGTGCGCCGTACCGAACGCGTCGTTTACATATATCTCAGCAAGAGAGGCAAGCTGTTTTGCAAACTCCGGATCGTTCTTTTCCTCTTCCTTGTGGAAGCGGACATTTTCAAGCAGCATAACCTCGCCGTCCTTCAGCGCGGCCGCCTTGGACTTCGCGTCCTCACCGATGACATCCGATGCCAGTACGACGTTCTGTCCGAGAAGCTCGGAAAGCCTTGCCGCAACGGGTGCCAAAGTATACTTCATGTTGAATTCGCCCTTCGGACGTCCGAGATGTGAGCAGAGGATCACACGTGCACCCTGTGACACAAGGTATTTTATTGTCGGAAGAGCACCGACTATCCTCTTGTCATCTGTGATCGTGCTGCCGTCCAGCGGCACATTGAAATCGCAGCGGACAAGCACTCTTTTGCCCTTTACGGCGATATCCTCGACTGTTTTCTTGTTGAGCATTTCTGATTTTCCTTTCTCAATTGCTTACTTATATATTTTGATTTGTTGTTGTAGTCGCATGGAGCTTATTTGAACTTTTCCTTAAGATACGCCTCTATAAGCTCAAGATTGCTTGAAGACAGCAGCTTTGAGCTCAGCTTGGACGAGGAAGTCAGGTTGCTTTTTACGATATCGTACGTCTCTTTTCCCAATTCCTGCATCCCGACCCCGTATATGTGCACAGGGTCAAGCTGTGCCTTGGCAAACACGTAATCAAAGAGCATGACTGCGGCGCTGTTGTTGGTCAGATAATAGTTGAGGTATGTCTCCTCAATTGCCTGGCTCACCGTACCGAAAGAAGCTGCACAAAGCGCGTTCAGTATTATCCCGGTCCTTTCCGTGTCCGGAACGCTTGCCGCCACTCCGAGCGCCAGAGTCTGAGGGTCTACCCAGCAGTGATAATCCTCCTGCTGTGCCGTGAGCTTCGGCATCGGCACTATCCCCCACGAGATCCCGCTTTCTCCCATTGCCGCCGCTATGGACATTTCGTATACATAAAACAGCAGTCTTCCGTCCGTGAATGCCTCCAATGCCTGAGCGCCCGTCCCGTTAAAACGTGCTCCGTTCCTGTATGTCACGGCCTTCAGCGTTGCCTTAAGTGTTTCCGTGATATCGGGTGACACGGCGATCGTCAGTTTATCCACCCAATAGGTGTCTCCGAGATATTTTTCTCCGCTCGACTGCCATACCGCATGGAAAAGTCCGTCGTCATCCTCTTCGTCGCTGAAATACGATGCAAATCCGTATATGTCACTCTCGGGGTCCGGCGAATTGTCATCGACCGTTTCGCCCGCCGCCGTGTTTGCCATATCGAGGAAAGCGTCCCACGTCCAATCTCCCTGCGTGACACGTTCATAAGGATCGGTAAGATCCAGATCCTCGAGCCTTTCCTTATTGTAAAAGACGGCCCATAGATGATTTGAAACATCGGTCACGCTTCCGTACATAGCATACATGGTGTGAGCGACAGTCGAAGCCTTTACGAGGTCAAGTTGCATATAATCCGACAGGGGATCAAAATACGGCAGCGAATACAAATTTATCAGCAGGTTGTTGTCGGCAAGCACCGCAAGCTGTTCCCCGGGCGCGGTTATAACGTCACCTATCGCCTTACCCGACAGCGCGGCTTTTTTCTGTTCCGTGAGAAGTTGTTCCTTGTCGTATATCTTTTCAACTATGGTTATATTATATTTTTCCTCGACCATTCGGTTGCGCTCGTAAACAGCGGTGCTGATCAGACCACTCTCTTCCTCGGGAACAAACGAATATTGAAGTGTTGTGGCAACCGTGAATCGATATCCTTCATAATTGCGGGTTTCAAGCGTATCAAGCCATTGCTGCGCGGTCAGGTAACCGTCGCCTATGCCTTCACTCCCGCTCGCGTGCGAAAGCTCGTCCGGCGCTTCCACTTTGCTGTTAGTCCCTCCGCCGAAGCAGCCGACGAACGACACGCAAAGTGCCACCGTGAGTGCACCGACGAAACATTGTTTGATCTTGCTGTGCATTATATCCTCTTTCCGGAAAATGTTCCACGGGGAACAATTCATCTGTGCGGCACGAAATAAGCCTTGCCCTTATCAAAACAGACGCTGTCCAGCCGCACCGTGATATACGATCCGAAGTCAAGCTTCGCACCATGCCAAACCACAGGGCACGCCGACAAATCAATGTCAGTTAGTCCAAACTCTTCAAGTCTGAGATAACCTACCCCGCCATTCACCAGAGTGATGACAAGCTCACCGTCCGTCAGCCCGGAAATGATACCTTCTGCAGGGTACGGAAGATTCGACACGTATTCAGCCATCGTAATGTCAAAAAGTCTTGCTTCAGCACGGCGACGCCGCGCGTTCCCACGTCGATATGCCATTACCGCTTCCGCAGCTATCGTATGTGCAAGCTCGCAGTCGCCGTCCATCCACGCCTTTAATATCCGTATCATACACAAACCCGCGTAATCCTCGCACGGTGACTCTACGGGCGCAAAGGCCGGAAGTTCATACAGACTGTTGTACACTGGCACAGTCGAAATATCCTCTGCAACGGCAGCGCGGTATGCCAAAACATATCTCGTTTTTGCATGGACACCTGTGTCTGATGTATAATACAGTTCCATTAATCTCAACGGCAGCGGCTGCACGCTTTCGCCGATACCGCTCCTCAAAAAGGGCAAAAGCTGTTCGTCCGACGGAAGAGGAGCATACCTGTATATGAGTGGAAAGCCGCTCAAGTGCGTCGCCACGGCAGCGCCGATCATCACATGGCAGCACCGGAACAAGCTCCGGGAGACGGAACGCCGCGCCTCCGTGACGGCGGAAGGCGACCCTCCCTGAAACTCAAAAGACGGTACAAGCGATGTACCGAAAAAAGCATCTGCAACCTGGCGCTTTAAGACCCGACACAGCTCCGACGCCGCTCTGAGCGATTCAAAAGTACGCGGTTTCTCCGAATGCAGCTTCTCCGTCGCATCACGGTCTCCCGAAAGCAGTTTATCAAAGCATTCGCTGTCAAACGCAGCATCTGCGCTTATCACGCTGCGCTCAGCGTGCAGCGACCTGACGGCGCCCGCCGGATCGATGTCAAGCACGAGTGTGACTGCGGCTCTGTCCTCTTTTTCAGAGAAAGCAACGGCACGTGCCAACTGCTCGGGAAGAAAGTGCAGCATGCTGCGCGGAGTATCAAGGCTGTGCACACGCTTCGCCAACAAAGCATCCGCCTCACTGCCGCGGGGCACGAAAGAATCGACATCCGCGTAATGTATATATAATACCCACCCGTCGTCTTTTTTTTCTACCGAACAGGCTATACCGCCGGAAGACGCACCGAAAACAAATGTGTCCAAGGCCCGTAAGTCTTGTCTTTCGTCGGACACCGCCGGCACAGGCACGGTCACGTCGGAATCAAACCCCATATTCCCGCACACCTCATCAAGCTGTGCGCGGTAGTTCGGCTCAAAAAGCCTGCTGTCTCCGTAAGAATTCACAACGGAAGCCTTATGGATCTTTGAATACTTGCGTCTGGTTATCGACGCCAGCACCTTGGCCCCGTCCGTCACGGACTGCCGTTTTGTCTTGAACACCGGAACCGGAGCTATACGCTCGTCATCTGCGACGAACCTTCCGTCTTCGCCGCTCTCAAAGCGTCCGGAGCACAGCACATCGGCATAATCGAGTATACGCCGGACAGTCGCGTAACATTGATAACACCGTCCGCTTCTTGCAAGCGAAGAAACAAAGCGAAACGACTCCGGTACACTCGAAAAAGATCTGATGCTTACCTCAACGATATCGCCGGGCATGGCGCCTAAAGTCATATGCGGCGGCACAAAGAAATCGCGCTCGCCGTCAGGTTCCTGCGGCTGTGCAAGATGAACATAGCAGTCGCCGAAAACATCCTCAAACATAACCGCCGTCGCTGTTTGCTTCGTCATGGCTGCTCCTTAAAAAAACAAAAACGTAAAAAACGCGAAAACTCCCGCAGGCGTCGGCTTGACCGTGCCTCCCGGGAGCTTTGAAGATATGATCCGGCGTGCGGCTCGGTCGATCACTCAGCGGAATCCGAAGTATCTGTCACGTCCGTACTCTCGTCCGCATTCCCTGATTCCTCGGAATCGCCGCTTTCCTCGTCGGCATCGCTCTCGTCAGCGACGCTCTCGTCGTCTGCCGCCTCGCTATCCTCCTTGCTCGTGGTGACGGAGGAAGAAGTCGTGCCGCCCGTAGAAGTGCCGCTGCCCGGAGTGCCTGACGCGCTGCTGGGCTGAATGATAAATACGAGAAGCACGAGCACCGCAAATATCACAGAGCATATAACGGTCGCCTTGTCAAAAAGCTTATCTGCTTTTTTTGCGCGGTCTTTACCAAGAAAAGTTTCGTAGCCGCCGGCGATGGCACCGGAGAGATTCTTCTGCTTTCCGCTCTGGAGCAGCACCAACACGGTGATCGCTATTGCGAGCACGAAAATTATGATCGTCATTATCAGCTCAAGTGTTTCCATATGTCAAAAACCTTTCCTCCGGCAAACTCACGGCTGCCGGCGTTGATGATTTATACAGGTGCAACAGCGTGATTATATCACAGAGATGAGCTTATTGCAAGGGCTTTTTCCCCGTTTTTACGAATTTTTACTAAAATTTCGCCTGCTTTTCAGTGCCGTTGCGTCACTCATAGTACTCGTCGTCATCGTCATCAACGTAGTAATAAACCCTCCGCGCTCCGCCGTTCTTTTCACGTTCCAGCCTGCGCGCTTTTCTGCGTTTGGCCTTTCTCACCGCACGCAGTACGGAAAGAGTTATCATGAGCACCACATAAAGCGCGACGAGCACCACAAATACTATGACGGCGATCTTCATTCCGCGGCTGAAAAGTACCGAGCTTATCTGCGACCATATGTAGAGCATATCGCTTCGGTCAACGCTCGAGGTGAGCACCAGCGGCGTCTCGCCCATGAGCTTTCCGTCATAGAAAACGCTTACGCTGCCTATTTCCTGACCCTTTGTCAGCGGCGCCATAAGCCCTTCGTCCGGATCGACCCCTTCGGCAAATTCGACCTTGATCTCCACGAGCTCCTCGTTGAAATCGGCGGTCTTGACGAGCGCCTCTATCTTATCCTTGCCATGATACGAAACCGCCTCGCTCGTATCAGACATTATCACATTGACCTGCCCGAGCAGTTCCGAAGACGAAAGCAGCGTGCGGTATTCAAAGCCTTCCGTCCACGTGAATACCTGAGTGGCATCCTTGAACCCCATTATGTAATCGAGGTCCGTGGATGACACCGGCATGGATTCGGAGCCCATCAGCACGACGAGAAACGTAAGCTCATCCTGCTGAACGGCAGTATATATGCAATGCCCGGCGCTCTCGGTATATGTATACATCATTCCCACCGCACGGGAATCATAATACTTGGAAACAAGTATTTTTGAAACAAGGTGATTTTTATTGTTCAGCGCACGCGAAGATGACTTGTTCGTCGCGCGCATCTCATACCGCTGCACACAGGTCATGTCCACGAGTGAATTGTGACGGTAAAATTCAGCCAGAATCAGCGCCATATCAGCCGCAGTCGTAACATTGTTGGTCGGTGAAGCATCCAGCCCGGTGCAATTCACGAACACCGTAGAATCCGCACCCAGTTCCTTGGCCTTTTTGTTCATCATCTCCACAAATGCGTCTTCGCTGCCGGCAACGTATATCGCAAGCGCCATACAGGCGTCGTTCGCATTGCTGACAAGCAAAGCATAAAGCAGCTCGCTTATCGTCAGCTCCTCGCCCTCTCTGAGGCCTATATTGGAAGTACCGTCCCATCCTTTTGTTGCCTCCGACGGTATGGTATACGTCGTGGAAGAAGGGTCACGGCCGGTGGTTTTCATAAAATCTTCAACGATCACCGCCGTCATGAGCTTCGCGCCGGCAGCGGGTGCTACGAGCGCAGTTTCGCCTTTGCTGAGCACGGTCTGCGAGTTTTCGGCGCAAACGACGACAGCATATTTACTGTTCAGCTGCGGTGTCGTATCTACGGGAGCCTGTGAGGTTTCCTCCGCGATAACCGTCACGGAAAAGCAAAACACCAGCAGTATCGCCGTTGCGAATGCCGAAAGCTTTCTAAACATTTTTCTGCCTCCAAATGGATGATATATAACGGCGACAGCCCTGTCGTATCAGGTGCGCTCAGCCGAGAAGCCTTACCGCCGCGTGTTTGTCCTTTTCTATCTGACTTGCGAGATCGCTTATACTGTCAAAGCGTCTCTCGTCCCTGATAAACTCCGCCAGCCGCAGCGTAAGCTCACGTCCGTACAGGTCGCCGTCAAAGTCGAACAGGAACACCTCCGCGTTGGCTTTGCCGTCATTGTCAACAGTGGGACGCACACCGACATTTGCCACCGCCGCACGTGTCATCCCGTCAAATTCGCAGCGGCAGGCATACACTCCGTGCCGCGGCTCCACGCAGCCTTCATAGAGCGGCAGGTTTGCCGTCGAAGTGCCTATCCGCCGTCCCAGTTTCTTTCCGTCCACCACGCGGGCCCGTATGAAATACTCTCTGCCGAGCAATGCCGCGGCGCCTTGCATATCTCCTGCGCGGACCCGGTTTTTCACGAGCGTCGTGCTGACGATATCGTCCCCGAGCCTTACGGGCGGTACAATCACAAGGCTCACGCCCGCATCGGCGAGAAGCCTGCCCAGAAGCCGTGCATCGCCCGAGCCGCCTGCTCCGAATCTGAAATCCTCTCCGCAAACTACCGACACCGGCCGGAGCGGCAAAAGCTCACGTCTGACAAAGTCGGCGGGCGTCATGCTCCTGACACGGTCAAAATCCACACGCAATATCTCCGAAGCGCCTGACTCCCGCAGAAGCATATCGTCTATCACGCACGGGTACAGCCGCAAAAACCCCTCAGCGCCCGCGCGGGTATGGCGAAGAAAGCTGTATACCGTTTTTATCCCTTCTCCGCGGCGGAGCTCACGCAGCAGCGCGGAATGACCGAGGTGCACCCCGTCGAAATTTCCGAGCGTGACGGTGCGACGCGGTTGTATCGTTTTATTCATCCGAATTTTCCGACCAGTCCGTTCCGTTGGATACAGCCATCAAGACCGGCTTGGTATGATCGCCGGGGATCGTTCTGCGATCGGATCAGACCCGCTACACCAAGCTTATTACATTATAACTTCTGTGTTCAAAAAAGTCAACAGGCGTCTTTTTATTTAACAATTCGTTAATTTTTTGACACGCAGGCTGTGCGTGTTTTTGTGTTCGGCGGCATAATCTGCGGCATTATTGCCTAAAATAATCTAAAAAAGGCGAAGGGAAGTTTGGAAATGCACTACAACGCCGTGATCCTTGCAGGCGGCAAAGGCACGCGGCTCGCACCGCTTACCGATTCGATACCGAAACCGCTCGCACTGATCGCCGGGCGGACAGCCTTCGAACGCATACTCGACCTTCTGGCCGACAATTCGGTGACAGACGCCGCGGTGACTCTCGGCTACAAGGGCGAAATGATAAGGAAGATCACGCATCCGCGGGTAAAGCTGACGTTTTTTGAAGAAAAAGAACCGCTCGGAACGGCGGGAGGCGTGAAAAACGCCGAATCTGCGCTGGCCGACACCTTTATCGTCATGAGCGGCGACGCTTTGTGCGATTTTGATTTGAAAAGCGCCGTGGAAAAGCATTTTGCTTCCGGCGCACGCTGCACCGTGCTGCTTACCCACAGTCCGTTCGTACTCGAATACGGGTGTGTGACGCTCGATGCCGACGGGTTCATCTCACGATTCGTTGAAAAGCCCCCGGTGTCAAAGGCGGTCAGCGATCTTGTAAACAGCGGCATATACATTATGTCCAAAAGCGTGCTTGACCTCATAGAGCCCGGTGTACCGTGTGATTTTTCCCGCGATCTGTTTCCGAAGCTTATGCGTAACGAGCGCATTTACGCTGTGGAATGCGATGGATATTGGTGCGACATCGGAGATCTGAACGCATATTACCGCTGCAACGCGGATGCGTTTTCGGGCAAAGTGAAGCTTTCGAGCGCAAAGCGCACGAACGGCAAAAACCTCCGTGCCGGAAAGGGAGCAAAGGTCACCGGTTCGGTCATATACGATAACGTGAGCATAGGAGACGACAGCGATGTCAGCGGCAGCATACTGTGCGAAGGCGTAAAGATCGGCGCGGACTGCCGGGTACCGGACGGCTGCGTGGTAGGCGCCGGTGCTTCTCTCGGCGACGGAACGGTACTTGAGCCCGGTACGCGTGTCGACCCGGGCGCAAAGGTCAACCCGCTTTTCCCCGGCGTATTCGCTTCGTTTTGCGACGGAGAAGCGGACTGCGCCTGTGCGGACGGCGCCGCCGACGCATCGAAACTGTTTGCGCTCGGCTACGGGGCCGGCAAATCGCTCGGTACCGTGTGCGCCGCATACGCAAAAGGTACACCGGACACTTTGGCACTGGCGCTTGCCGCAGGAGCTGCAGCCGCGGGTTCCGATGCGCTTTTACTCGGACAATGCGACGATGCCGTATGCTCGTTTGCAGCAAAGGCATTCGATGCGGACTGCGTTTTTATCGCCGACGGAGCAAAGGTGAGGATGTACGATCAACTCGGGCTCCCGCCCGTAAGGGAGACCGAGCGGGAAGTGATATCCGCCGCACGCGGCTCGATGCCTTCGAACACGGGCGGAAAAATCCGTGACGTATCGCAGGCATGTTCCGTCCGCTACGCCGCGGCGCTGCGCCATGTCACCGACACGTTCGGAAAGGTCATGACCGACGGCTCTGCCGGTTTTACCGTGTCTGAGGACGGCACCGAGCTTTGCTCGCAGCTCTGCTCTTTCCCGCAGCTTCTCTGCCTTTGTCTTTTTGCGTCGCTCAGGCGCGGCATGAACAGCTTTGCGCTCCCGGCTTCCATGCCGCTCGCTCTTCGTGAAGCTCTGGCACAGCGCGGCGCAAGGGTCCTCTGCTACACGCGCACGGGCACGGATGCCGCAGAACAGCCGGCAAGAGCCCTCGCTTCGGAGAACGGGTGGATGAGAGACGGCAGGATGCTGTCGGCGATACTCGGCTCATACCTGGAAAGCCGCTCGATAACACTGTCTGAAGCGTTAAAAGAAGTGCCGTTCGGTTTCAGCTCCGCAAATATCGAATTTGATCCCGACCGGGTCGCCGCAGCGGCTCGCGAGCTTGCTTCAAGGGACGACGGCTCGGAAGCCGAAGAAGGCGTAAGACTCAGATTTTCGGACGGAAGCGTCACTGTCGTCCCCGCGATACAAGGCTTCAGGCTGTTTGCCGAAGCAACTGCCGCCGAGACCGCCAGAGAGCTGTGCGCGATGGCGGCGGACGAAATCGACAAACTGCGCAAAAAGCGGCGATAAGCCGCTTCTCCTCGCCCATGCTCTTCGTTTTATGCCTCGTAACGGCAAAACAGCCTAAAAGATGTCCGCTTTCGCGCGGCGGCTTCGA
>URSI01000010.1 GCA_900550505.1 uncultured Eubacteriales bacterium | reverse complement strand
CGCATCTGTCCGTTGTAGGTGATCCAAAAAGCGGCGTGTCCGGCACGGCATTTCATGGGCTGCCCGACGGGTGGGAGTACGGTGGTGCCCACGGCGCTCGCAAGCTGTGCTGCCGCCGCATTGCATCGGCGGAGCAGCTTCGCTTCGTCCGTGGTACGCCTGAGCCGGTCAAATATCAGGTCGCCGGCGTATTCCGGGTCGAGACGTGAAAACCGTTCAAGGGCGGCTTCGTCGCGTCTTACCGGGGGGAACATATAAACTGCTTCGCTGACAGGAAGTTTCAGGGAGTCGGCAAACTCGTATATTGCCTCTCTGTCGTGTATGTTGTACTGCGTAAAGGTGGCGTTTATACGTACCTTGACTCCTGCAGCGGTCAGCCTCTTTATCGCCGCAACGGCACGTTCATAGCAGGAACCGTCTCCGCACAGCGACTGATATGTTTGAGCCGAGGCGCCGTACAGCGTTATGTTGACGCGTGCCGGCGGTTTGGCGGCGAGAAACGATACACGCTTTTCGTCGATCAGCGTTCCGTTGGTATTGACGGAAATGATGAACCCGCGTTCTATGAGCTGCGGGTAAAGTTCGTCAAAACCGGGATAAACAAAGGGTTCACCACCGGTTATGAGAAGGTACAATGTTCCCAAACGACGCGCTTCGTCCGCGAGTCTGAGCCAGTCTTCCACTGTGAGCAGCCCGCCTGAATCTCTGACCTGCCGGGCAGTCATCCGTACATAGCACATCCGGCATGAAAGATTGCATAAAGGGGTCAGCTCGAAGGTCCCGCCGAGTGGTATTTTCCGTTGTCCCGCCTTGCGGTACAGGTATGTAGAAATGCTCATTTCTTTGTTCATGCTATCACCCCGTCCGAAATAAGTCGCTCTTTCAGGCATTCTACGGCGCTTTCCCGCGGCGTGCACAGGAGCCTGTAGACCGGTACGAAATCCAAAATAATGCTCAGTGTCTCCGCCGCTGATTCCAACAGCGCCGGATGCCAGTACGGGACGCTGCTTTGTGACAACAGCTCGCGAAACGCCGAAGCTCCGCTCAGACGCGCTATGCTGTCGGTATCGCTTTTGCCGAGCACCACAATGGCACCGAGTTTTGCGGCAGTGTTCGTCAGCACCGGCTCGGTGCCGTCGAACGGGTATCCGAACGAGTAAATGCTTTTGTCTATACGCCTGATCGTTGTCCTGTCACCCGAAAGATGTATGGCGGCACCATAACGGCACCAGAGCCTTGCCTGAGTGGTCTTCCCGGTGCCGGACGGGGCGGTGAACAGGATAGAGCGTTGAGAATACGATATTTGTGAAGCATGGAGCAAAGTGGTGCCGAAGACGGCAAAAATTATTTTCAAAGGCAGATGCTGCAACAGCATTTTTGCGGTCAATGAGTCGGTGTAGAGCAAATGTACGGTGACTTTTGCAAAATCCGCCGAAAAGCGTACCACCGAGCAAAATCCGAGGCTGCCGTGACGTTTTTGCGCCTGAATCAGTCCGTTGACGGTATAATAGTTAAAGTGCGAGTCTTTTCCGACCGGGTCGCCTTCGGCGAGCATCGAGCTTGCCCATCCCGAATACTCTACCGTGACATCGGGTGTCGATGTGGACGTTTCAAAAATCCTCATGTCCGGGTCTGTCGTGAACCCGCTCGGAAAGCACAGCGCCAGCGTTATACCGCCTATGCTGAAAAATTTTTTCATGATACGGTGCGCCGTGTCAACACGGCTGCTCCTTTTTACTTTTTCCGTCATTATCCGCCGCCTGCGGCGAAAATCGCGCAGCAATCAACAGAGCAAGGAGGCCCCGTCTCACTAAAGATGAGGCCTCCGTGCGTGTGCCGGGCTCTGCGTGATGCGTTCTATGCCGAGGTGGAGGGCGTTTCGTTTGCTGCGGTGTGATAGCAGTCACAGGCGTCGCCGTCAAATTGTGCCGGAAGCTTTCCCGATTCTCCGGTGCCGGCGCCGCCTCCCTCGAGGTCGTAGCACGTCATGAAATCAAAGTCCACTATCGTGGTGCAGCCGGACGCAATGCTTTCCGACAGTTCAAAATGCTCTATGACCAGTGTAGGCTTGTGATATTTCTTTTTCATTTGTTTTTCCTCCGATCTGCCCGCTCAGTTGTCCGTGATCGTGTACGGAGCGCCGGTGACCTTGAGATTCGTTAGCGATATGATACTGTCGGTAGATGCCGTCACGGTTATGACGCCCGTGTATCCCTGTCTGCTTATGAACGAGGTGATCTCGTAATAGCAGTCTGCTGTCGAAGATATGCTCACTGTGTGCGATATTTCTTCGCCGTCTTTGATATAGCTGACGATGAGTTCGTTTGGCTTTTCACTCTGACCGGGCGATCCCTCCGGCGCTTTGGCGCCCAGGAAGAGCCGGTAGTCGGGATTGTTCCTGAACCAGTCGCTGAGGTCAAAGCTCACGGATTGACCGTCTGCGAGGTAAAGCTCGTTTTTCGGACCCATTGTCTGATATTCTTCGGCCGTCAGTATGCTGCCGTCGGTGTCGGTAAACAGCACAAATCCGTCTTCCCAGACCAATCCTCCGTGATCCTCAACGGTCTCATCGGCAAGCAGCTTGTCGCGCAGCTCGGTCACCGACACGTCGTTTTCACCGTCGAGCTCGTACGCGTTCTCGGCATCGGCATTATCGTATCCCATGGGATTGTACACTCTTATGCCGTCCAGATAGAAGGTGTTGGTATGCTCTCCGGAGGCGTTGATGAACATGCTGCTTCCGTTTCCGGATTCTATATAGAGCAGACATACGACTTTTACGGTGTAGGTGCCGTATTCAAGCCCGTCGATGTTGTACACGGGAATGTTGTATATGGTGTCTCCAGTGAGCGGCGATCCGACGCGGTCTATACCGTAATAGAGCGAACGTACGAGGATATCCTTCACGGTACCGTCCTCTGCGGTCAGATATACTTTGATCCATCCGCTTGTCGTGTCGGTCCGCATATAGACGGTAGTGCCGGTACCGGTGAAGGTATAGGTGAAATAAGGCGCGGAGACCCCGGTGCCGGATGCGGCGGATGTGACCTTCATCGAGGATCCAGCGGTATCACCTGAGGATGAGGCAAGGTAGACGGGATCCGAACCGTAGGCGGGGTTTCCCGGCTTGCCTACCGCGCCCATGTCCTGATACAGCTCATGCGTGTCTCCGCAGCTGCTCCACTGGCTGTCCGGATCGGCCGTTTGTCCGGAAGTGCCGCCGGTGAATTGGATACCGTTGAAGTTTTCTTCGTAGTGAACGCTTGTGGCGGGGATGACCGTTGCGTATGATGTCGCGGTACCGGAGGTGAAATCGCCCGTTTCACCGTCGTATCTGTTGGTGATGAGTGTATAGGTGAGAGTGTCTATGCTTTCAATAAATTTGTTCGGGGTGTATCGTATATAACGGTATTCGTTCAGTGTACTGTCTGAGAGCTCGTCGTGAGGAACGGCTTCGTAACTGCCGTCGGGGAGCTTTCTTACTATTTCGGCTATGCCGTTTACAGCGCCGCTTACATCACTGAGCAGCAGTTGTCTGCCGTATTGGGAGTCGTTTGAGAGCACATCAAGGATCACAGCAGACCGTAGTCGAGGACGAAGCTTTCAGGATTTATGATGACGCTGTAAGGCATTATCACATTTGTGCACACAAGACGCATATGGTCCACGGTGGTCAGCGCAGATACGTCGGTGACCGGGCTGGTGTACCCGTTTGCTGAAGACCTGTGGCTGAAATTGAGATAATAGTCCCATGACGGAAGCTCATAGTCGCCGCCTGCCAAAGTGCTTTCGACGGCATAAAAGCTGTCTGAGCCGGCACTGCTGAAAGCCGAGAGGGCAAAGCGTGCCTTCCAGCCGTTTCTGAGGGTGAACCTGCCGTCTCCGTCGGTCGTTCCGGTACCCGCAAAGGCGTCATTCTTGAAGAGCAGATAGGTCATTCCTGCCTGCGGTATTCCTTCGGAGTTATAAAGTGTGAACGAAAAGTCGGTGGAATTGACGGCGTCCAAAAGACCTGCATAGCTGGGATCGTCTTTGATGAGTCCGTCGGTATTCACGTGCTTTTCTATTTCAAGCTGATCGTTCAGCGGAAGATTGAACTCGATCTTGCAGTTGGACTGCCCTTTGCCCCGCTCAAGGTAGAAAATTTTGAGAGTGTGCTCACCCTGCGCGGCAAAATACTCGCGCGTGACACCCAACAGACCCTCTTTGATGAGGTTTCCTTCACCGTCTTCGACATTGAAGAGGGCTTCTTCACGAAAGACCTTGCCGGTGCTTGCGTCTGTCGTGGTACCGCCGGCACCGGGAGCCATGGTTATGGTGTTTTCCGCAAAGTCAAGCGTGCCGGATATGGCGTTGTGTACGCCGCCGATGTCGAGAACGAGCGTGTCGTCAATGAATACCCAGACATCATCGTCGCCCGAAAATGCAAATTTTACGGGCGCGCTGCCGTCGTCGGACGCGTCTATGCGACCGTTGGAGTTCATATAGAAGGGCACGACTGTCTGCATACCGAAGTGAAACTTCAGGTCGGTGTCGCCGCTTTCGTTGAAGGGGAAAAAGCCGGGGGCGCCGTCGGCATATATTTTTTGACCCACGACCAGGTTTGTGTTGCTTGAATACGATTTGTTCTCGAAGTGCGCGTTGAATTTGTTGCTGTCGAAACTGTAACCGTTGGTGTCCGGATAGTATATGAACGGCAGCCCTACGTTCGTGTATACATTCTTGTCACTCGTATCGCTGTTGAAAAGACCCGGCTCGCCGTTCGGAAATACAGGGGTACCGGTAGCGGGATCAAGGGAGTCGCCTGTTATCGAACCGTAGAAATCATTCCCGTCATATCCCGAAAGATTTCCGGTCCAGTTGTAGGCGGCGTAACTTCCGATGCGTTGATATGCGGGGGGCGGATTGCCGGCGCCGAAATATATACCCTCCCATTTTTTGAGATACGGATCGGAGGCGAGTTCGATCAAATGCATCGTATTGTTGATATTGCCTTTTCCGGAGATAGGCTCATCATTCGTAGAGTAATTGTAGAGCGTAACCGGAAAATATTTAAGTTCGGAAACGACGTCCTGCACGGCATATATTTCATATGCGCCTATCGTGCTCGAAGAAGAGGCGCTGCTGATACGGAAAGTCAGCCGGATACGGCGTATTCCGCTCACATCGTCGCCTATGTCGGCAGTAAATGTGTTGCCCGAAATGTTTCCGCTTACAGAATTCCATGAGTCCCCGTATGAATAGAGTGAGTATTCTGCGGTTACGGTATGCCTTGACGGGTTATAACCCGCGAGTGACGCCCGTATCGATGACAGCGTAACAGACTGATCCCACGTGAAAACCGCGTATGCTGTCTTGCTTTCACGGCGTGAAGCGCTGAGATACCATGCAGTTGACGTATCGTCATCGTTAAGGTTGCCGGCACCGTATTCGTTGCCGTCACCGGATACGCTGACGTCGGCGTCGGGCGCATGGTTAAGGTAGGTCACGGTGTTGCCGTCACTATCCACCGAAGCAAGTCCCATGGATGCTCCGAGTTCGCTTGCTTCGTCCTCTTCCCTCGCCCCAAAAAGCATGGCCAGTATGCTCCGCGGCGAATCGATCCATGAAATGTTTGCCGCAGCAGCCGAAACGGCAAACACGGAAAGCAGCATACATACGGCAACCGTTACTGCTGCTGCTTTTGAGATCCTTTTCATTTTTTACCTCCCGAAATCATTTTAACCGACGCGTTTTTACGGCGTCGCTCATGTCGTATATGCCGAGACCTCAAATATTGCGGGTGGTATATCGTCGGTCGCCGGCAAAGTGTATTTTACCATAATATGTTTTCCAAGTCAATAATAAACATTCATATTTTTGAGAATTTGCTAAGCTTTTATTGTGTCGTTGAACGGATAACGAAAACAGATATGGATATGCTGTCGGAAAGGTGCAGGATTTGTCACGCTTATCAGGCGGTAACTTACGAAGAAATTTCATTTTGAGCTTTCGGGTAGATGCAACGGTACAAGATGCGGCGTCAGTGAACGGGGAAATGGGGAAGAGCGTGCGGCGGATGTATCAAAATATACCATGAGCACTTGATGTTGCAAAGGAATTTTGGCTCTTATTCCGGTCGCACGGGTATTGATTTGTGACGGGTTTTGTGGTATGATAAACAAAAATGATGAAAGGCTGTGTGAAATGTCGATCCTGCTTCGCGGCGCCGCATTACTCCACGACGGTAAGATCATCCGCGGTGACGCGGTGACGGACAGCCATTCTTTTTTTTCTGTCGATGCGGCAGGGCCGCTTGGCTTTTTTGATGCTGTTGTCGACTGTGACGGATTGTTTATTGTACCGGGTCTCGTAGATGTGCATGTTCATCTTCGTGAACCCGGTTTTTCTTATAAAGAGACGATAGCTTCCGGTACCCGCGCAGCACTCGAGAGCGGGTATTGCGCGCTGTGCTGTATGCCTAATGTGCAGCCTGCGCCCGATGATGCGGATGATTTGGAAGTTATGCTGGAACTGATACGGCGTGACGCACAGGTGCAGGTCGTTCCGTTCGGAACTATAACGCGCAGACGTGAAGGCCGAGCGATCTCAGATATGGAAGCTATGGCTCCGTTCGTCGCCGGATTTTCGGATGACGGCAGCGGAGTGGACGATGAGGACCTGATGAGACAGGCTATGCAGACAGCAAAGCGGCTGGGCAAACCGATAGCGGCGCATTGCGAGGTAAAGTCGCTCGTTGCAGGCGGCTGCATACATGCGGGACGGTACGCAAGTGTACATTCACTGCCTGGTATAAGTTCGGAAAGCGAGTGGCGTATGGTCGAAAGAGACCTTAAGCTGTGCGCGCAGACGGGTGCGAGGTATCATGTGTGCCATGTTTCAACGTCTGAGAGCGTTGCTCTGATACGTGAAGCGAAGCGAGCCGGTCTGCCCGTCACATGTGAAACGGCACCTCATTATCTGCTGCTGTGTGACGATGATCTTAAGGACGAGGGACGCTTTAAGATGAATCCTCCGCTGCGTTCGGCGCGTGATAGAGACGCGCTGATAGCGGGTGCGCTCGACGGGACGATAGATGTCATAGCGACAGATCATGCGCCGCATTCGGCAGAGGAGAAATCAAAGGGACTGCTCGGCAGTGCAATGGGTGTCAGCGGACTTGAGACCGCGTTCCCCGCTTTGTATACCGGACTTGTAAGATCCGGGATCATGTCGATGGAACGGCTGGTGGCGATGATGTCTGCGGCACCGGCGGAAATATTCGGTATAGATACGGGCGGCAGCGTCGCAGGCTTCAGGCTGGACGAATGCTTCACGGTGGATCCGTCTGAATTCAAATCTTTGGGAAAGAGTACGCCGTTTGAGGGACGTGAACTCTACGGACGTGCGGAGCTTTCGGTGATCGGAGGTATTGTAAGGTATGAAAAAAAGAAAGCTGGTGCTTGAAAACGGGCTTGTTTTCAGCGGCAGACAGTTCGGTGCGGACACGGAGGGCGTCTTTGAGCTTGTGTTCAACACCGCGATGGCGGGATATCAGGAGATAATTTCCGACCCCGCGTATTGTGACAGTATCGTCGTCATGAGCTATCCGCTCATAGGCAGCTACGGGATCACCGACGAGGATTACGAGAGCCGCATGATGACACTCGGCGGAATGGTCGTAAGGGAATACATAGACCAGCCATCTAATTTCCGGTACACTAAGACGCTTTCGGAGACTTTCGAGGAAAACGGGGTGGCCGGATTGTGCGGTGTGGACACGCGCAGGATAGTGAGGGTCATAAGAGACTGCGGAACCATGAAGGCCATGATAACAGATGAGGATACTTCTCTTGACGCGGCGCTCGGAAAACTGAGATCATACGTCATGCCGACCGATCAGGTGGCAAGATGCAGCTGCCGCAAACGCCGCTACGCGAGGACGCAGAATCATCGCTTCACCGTCGCGGTCATAGACTGCGGGGCAAAGCTTAGCATAATACGGGAGCTGAACGAACGCGGCTGCAATGTTGTCATATTGCCGTATGATACGACCGCCGAACAACTCAGAGGGATTCGTCCCGACGGAGTGGTGTTTTCAAACGGACCCGGTTCTCCCGAAAATATCCCGCAGACGTCGCTTCTGGTCAAAGAGGTATACGGAAAGCTTCCGCTGCTCGGCATAGGGCTCGGGATGGAGCTCGTTGCGCTTTCACGTGGCGCAAAGGTGTACAGGATGAAGTTCGGTCACCACGGCGGCGGCTCGGTGCGCGATCTCAGGAACGGACGTATAGAGATGACTTCACAGAACCACTCCTACGCGGTGGAGCCGCAGAGCGTCGACGGTACGGGATTGAAGATAACTCACACGAATGTGATCGACGGTACGGTCGAGGGGCTTTGCGGTGAACTGGCGATATGCGTGCAGTACCAGCCGGAGTCTGCTCCCGGCTCACAGGACAGCAAATATATATTTGACGAATTTATAAAGATGATGGAGGGATTTGACAATGCCAAAGCGGACTGATATAAAAAAGATCCTCATCATCGGCTCGGGACCCATAGTAATAGGACAGGCGGCGGAGTTCGATTATGCGGGAACTCAGGCGTGCATAGCGCTTCGCGAAGAGGGATATGAAGTCGTACTCGTCAATTCGAACCCGGCGACCATAATGACGGATACGAGCATGGCGGACAAGGTATACATGGAGCCGCTCACGCTCGAATACGTGGCAAAAATACTCAGGTATGAGCGCCCGGATGCAATAGTGCCCGGACTCGGCGGTCAGACGGGACTCAACATGGCCATGCAGCTTGCGACCAAGGGGATACTGGAAGAATGCAACATCCAGCTTTTGGGCACGCCGTTTGAGAGCATAGACGCGGCTGAGGACAGAGAGCTTTTCAAGCAGCTTTGCGAACGTATCGGAGAGCCGGTGTTGCCGTCGATGACGGCAACGACGGAGCAGGAGGCGCTTGAGGCCGCGCGCAGCATAGGATTTCCCGTTGTTATAAGACCTGCGTTCACATTGGGCGGCACGGGCGGCGGCTTTGCCGACGACGAAGAAGAGTTCATGCTTCTTGTAAGACACGCGCTCAAGCTCTCGCCGGTAAGTCAGGTGCTGGTGGAGAAGAGCATCAAAGGATATAAGGAAATAGAATACGAGGTCATCCGTGACAGCAACGATACCGCGCTTTGTGTCTGCAACATGGAGAATGTGGACCCGGTCGGAGTGCATACCGGCGACAGCATAGTTGTAGCGCCATGTCAGACGCTCACAAACCGCGAATGCGAGTTTTTGCGTGATGCCGCTTTAAAGATAATACGGGCGCTCAAGATCGAGGGCGGCTGCAACGTACAGTTCGCGCTGGATCCCAATTCGTTTGATTATTATGTGATCGAGGTCAACCCGAGAGTGTCGCGCTCGTCCGCACTTGCTTCAAAGGCCAGCGGATATCCCATCGCACGGGTGACCGCTAAGATAGCTGTGGGAATGACGCTCGACGAGATAATGCTGGCGAGTACGCCCGCTTCGTTCGAACCGACGATAGACTATGTCGTGACCAAGA
This sequence comes from uncultured Eubacteriales bacterium, assembly GCA_900550505.1. Lineage (GTDB taxonomy): Bacteria > Bacillota > Clostridia > Oscillospirales > CAG-382 > UMGS1307. The sequence continues at coordinate 5,972 of URSI01000010.1, read as the reverse complement.
TAGCGCGTTTCCCGTTTGACAAGTTCCCAGGGTCTTCAAATGAGCTTTCCACGCAGATGAAGGCGACGGGTGAGGTCATGGCGATAGGGCGTTCCATGGAGGAGTCACTGCTCAAGGCTGTGCGTTCGCTCGAGACAGGCGTTTGCCACATATACAGCAAAAAGTACGACCGGACGCCGCGTGAGGAGCTGCTGAAGCTGATATCCGTGCCGACGGATGACAGGCTGTACCAGATAGCTCAGTTGTTCAGGCTGGGAACGGATATCGGACGTATTTATAACGCTACGAAGATAGATATGTTTTTCCTTGAAAAAATACGCAGCATAGTTGAGTTTGAAGGAAGACTGCGTGAATCGCCGACCGATCCGGTATTGTTTGCCAAGGCGAAACGTATGGGATTTTCGGATAAATACATAGGGTCTCTGTGCGGCATGAGCGAGGGCGAAGTGTTCCTGCTGCGTGAAAAGCTCGGTGTTTTCCCGGTCTATAAGATGATAGACAGCTGTGCCGGCGAATACGAGAGCTATGTGCCGTATTTCTATTCCACATATGAAGACGAAAACGAATCCGTACCTTCAGAGTCAAAGAAAATAATAGTGCTCGGTTCGGGTCCGATACGTATAGGGCAGGGCATCGAATTTGACTACTCCACCGTCCATGCGGTTCAGACGATCAAAAAGCACGGGTATGAGGCGATAGTGATAAACAATAACCCGGAGACCGTGTCTACCGATTACACGACGAGCGATAAGCTTTACTTCGAACCGCTTACGGTCGAGGATGTGATGAACGTTGCAAGGCTTGAGAAGCCTTTGGGCGTTGTCGTTTCGCTCGGCGGTCAGACTGCGATCAACCTTGCCAAACCGCTCGCAGCATTGGGGCTCAACATCATCGGCACGGGTGTGGACGCGATAGAAAACGCGGAAAACAGAGATTGCTTTGAAAAGATACTTGAAAAGCTCGGCATACCTCAGCCGCGCGGTGAGGCTGTGACCACGATAGAGGACGGCGTGCGTGTTGCAGGCAGCATCGGATATCCCGTGCTCGTCAGACCGAGCTATGTGCTCGGCGGGCGCGCCATGCAGATCGTTTCCTCCGAGGAATCGCTCAGAAAATATCTGCGCACCGCCGTGGAGCTCAACGTGGATCAGCCTGTCTTGGTAGACAAATACATCGAGGGCAGAGAGCTTGAGGTCGACGCCGTATGTGACGGCAGGGACGTGTTCGTGCCCGGTATAATGGAGCATGTGGAGCGTACCGGCGTACATTCGGGCGACAGTATAAGCGTCTATCCGGCGTTTGCGGTGAGCGATGACGTAAAGAACCGGATACTTGACTACACGGTAAGGCTGGGGCTCGGCATAGGTATTGTCGGCCTGTATAATATACAGTTCATAGCCGACGCGGATGACAACGTGTATGTGATAGAAGTGAATCCGCGCTCTTCGCGCACGGTACCTTTTATCTCAAAGGCGTCACGGTATTCGCTCGCGGATATAGGCACTCTGGCAATGCTCGGCGTTTCCCTGCGTGAACAGGGCATCACCGGTACGTATCCGCCGGAGCCCAAAAAATGGTATGTCAAAGCGCCGGTGTTCTCGTTTTCAAAGCTTAAGGGTGCCGACGCGTATCTTTCGCCCGAAATGAAGTCCACCGGAGAGGCGATAGGATATGATGCCAAGCTGACGCGCGCGCTGTACAAGGCTTTGCAGTCCTCCGGGATGAAGGTGGCGAACTACGGTACCATATTTGTAACGATAGCGGACGCGGACAAGGCGGCGGCGCTGCCGCTCATACGCCGTTTTTACAACCTGGGCTTCAATATCGAGGCTACTGAGGGTACGGCGCGCTATCTGAAGGAACACGGGATACGCACGCGGGTAAAGAAAAAGATATCGTCCGGCAGCACCGAGATACTCGATTCGCTCCGGCGCGGTCATGTGGCATATGTCATAAGCACCCGCGGCCGTGACGATACCTTCATGCAGGAGACGGACGGGAATCTGATCCGCTCATGTGCGACTGAGAATAACATCACCATGCTCACCTCGCTTGATACCGTAGGAGTGCTTCTCGACGTTCTGGAAGAGATAACGCTGTGCATTTCCACCATAGATGCCGACTGAGGATGATGGTATGAAGTTTACCGTACTTAAACACGAAAGACTCAATTCCGCGGTGCGCGAGCTGGTGCTCGGCGGCGATGTTTCGGCGTTTACCCGTGCGGGACAGTTCGCACAGGTGAGTATAGAAGGATTTTTCCTTCGCAGACCCATATCGTTGTGTGATCTCGGAGACGGTACGATGACGCTCGTATACAAGCCCGTGGGTGCCGGCACGGATGCGCTGACCCGTGTGGAGCCGGGTGAGACGCTCGACGTTCTCACCGGGTTGGGGAACGGATACGACATTTCAAAAGCTCCGCACCGTCCGCTCGTAATAGGCGGCGGTACCGGGGTTCCTCCTCTGCTGTATCTCAGCAGACTGCTGGCAGAGTCCGGCAGAAAACCGACGGTCATACTCGGATTTAACAGTGCAGACGACATATTTTTGCTTGACAGATTCGAAGCGCTTGACGTGCCTGTCACCGTGACGACTGTTGACGGCAGCGCAGGCCTGCGGGGATTGGTGACGGACGCTCAGGATAACGGCAGATATGTGTTCGCGTGCGGACCGCTGCCGATGCTCAGGGCTGTGGGCGAAAAGGCAGAGGACGGTCAGTTCTCGTTCGAAGAAAGAATGGGCTGCGGTTTCGGGGTGTGCATGGGCTGTACCCATCTCACGGTGAACGGGCCCAAAAGGATGTGCAAGGAAGGGCCGGTGCTTGAAAAGGGGGAGATACTTTGGACCTGAGTGTTGAACTTTGCGGGCTGAGGCTCGACAACCCGGTCATTGCCGCTTCCGGCTGTTTCGGATACGGGCAGGAAATGGCGGAATACTTCGACATCAATATTCTGGGCTCGTTTTCGTTCAAGGGTACTACGCGTAACGCGAGGACGGGCAATCCCTGTCCGCGTATCGCCGAGACGCCTTCGGGAATGCTGAATGCGGTGGGCTTGCAGAATCCGGGCATCGATCATGTCATCGAACATGAATTGCCGGAGCTGTCGGAAATATTTTCAAAAAAGGTCATAGCGAATATAGGCGGGTTCTCGGAGGATGAGTACGTTGAGTGCTGCAGACGCATAGACGGCTGCGAGCAGGTGGGACTGATAGAGCTGAACATCAGCTGCCCGAATGTGCACAACGGCGGCATGAGCTTCGGAACGTGTGCCGGCAGTGCGCAAAGCGTCGTCTCCAGGGTGAAAAAAGCCGTGACAAAGCCGCTGCTTGTCAAGCTTTCGCCTAATGTTACGGATATTACCGAGATTGCGGCGGCGTGCGAAACGGCGGGAGCCGACGGGCTCGTGCTTATCAATACTCTGCTTGGGATGCGAATAGACCTGCGCCGGCGTCGTCCGCTGCTGGCGAATACCACCGGCGGGCTTTCGGGACCGGCGGTGTTCCCGGTGGCTCTCGCGGCGGTCTACCGCACCGCTTCGCGCGTGAAAATACCAATAGTGGGATGCGGCGGCATCTCGAGCGCCGACGACGTCATAGAGATGATGCAGGCGGGCGCTGTCGCCGTCGAGATCGGCGCTGCCGGGCTGAAAGATCCGTTGATATTTGAAAAAATCATCCGTGCGTTGCCCGAAAGAGCGGCGGCGCTGGGATTTGAAAGGTTGGCCGATGCTATCGGCTGTTGTGAAAGATGAAAAACAACGACGTTATTATAGCACTCGATTTTCCTACGGGCGAAAAGGCGCTGGGCTTTCTTGACAGGTTCGGCAGTGTACGCCCTTACGTCAAGGTAGGCATGGAGCTTTTTTACGCGGAGGGCGCACCGCTCCTGCGCAGGCTGAAGGAACGCGGTCACAGAATATTTCTTGATCTGAAATTGCATGATATACCCAACACCGTGCGCCGCGCCATGAGCGTTTTGTCTGCGTATGAGATAGATATGGTTAACCTGCACGCCGCAGGCTCCCGCGCAATGATGAGCGCCGCGTTGGAAGGGCTCACCCGTGCGGACGGCTCAAGACCTCTGCTGCTCGCGGTGACCGTGCTTACTTCGCTCAGCGATGAAACGGTGTCGAGTGAGCTGCTGATACCGCACAGCGCGCGGGAGACAGTCATCTCGTATGCGTCTAACGCCGCGAAAGCCGGGCTTGACGGTGTCGTGTGTTCGCCTCTCGAATCGGACGACGTTCACGCGGCATGCGGAGCGGATTTTCTCACGGTGACGCCTGGGATACGTTTCTCTGACGGTGCCGTGGGCGATCAGTCAAGAGTGACAACTCCTGCCATGGCTCGCGGGAGCTCGGATTACATAGTGGTAGGCAGACCGATAACGGCCGCGGACGATCCCGCGGCTGCGTATGAGCGATGCAGAAAGGATTTTCTCGGTGAACAGCATGACGAATGAACTGACAAAGAACGATACCGCCGCGGCACTTTTATCGATAGGCGCCGTGTTTCTCCGTCCGGATGAGCCGTTTACATGGGCGAGCGGTATCAAAAGCCCGGTGTATTGTGATAACAGACTGATCCTTACCTCGCCTGACGTGAGAGGTGCCGTTGAAAGCGCCATTGCCGAAACGGTGCGAACCGTGTGGCCGGACGCAGAAGTGCTCATGGGAACGAGCACTGCGGGCATAGCCCACGCGGCGATAGCGGCGCATATTTTGGGGCTGCCCATGGGATACGTCCGCTCCGGTGCCAAGGACCACGGCAGGACGAACAGGATAGAAGGAAAGTTGGAAAAGGGTCAGAGGACAGTGGTGGTAGAGGACCTCATATCCACTGCCGGCTCGGCTGTCGAAACGGCACAGGCTCTGCGCGAGGCAGGTGCCGATGTGCTCGGGGTAGTCAGCATATTCACGTACAATATGCGCGCAGGCTTCGAAAAGCTCGGGGCTGCCGGGCTGGAAAATGTTTCGCTTACTGACTTTGACACCCTCGCTCAGGTCGCTGCGCGTGAAGGTTATATAAGCGAGGCGGATATTTCGCGGCTTCTCGCCTTCCGCGACGATCCTGCAGACGAGAGCTGGATAAGAAAGGTCTGAATTATGCGGCACTTGCTTGATATAACCGATCTGTCGGAAAAAGAGATAGACGCGCTGATTTCGCAGGCTGCGGACATAAAGCGTGACCCCGGCGCTTACGCGGACGCCTGCTCGCGTAAGAAGCTTGCCACTCTGTTCTTTGAGCCGAGCACGCGGACAAGACTGAGCTTCGAAGCCGCTATGCTTGATCTGGGAGGCAGCGTGATCGGGTTTTCGTCTGCGGACAGCAGCTCCGCGGCAAAGGGCGAGAGCGTCAGCGATACCGTGATAACCGTCGGCTGTTATGCGGATATCATTGCCATGCGCCACCCCAAGGAAGGCGCGCCCCGTGTCGCATCGATGCGTTCGCGCGTCCCGATAATCAACGCCGGGGACGGAGGTCACAGTCACCCTACACAGACGCTGACCGATCTTTTCACTATAGCCGAGGAAAAGGGGACGACCCAGGGACTTACGATAGGACTTTGCGGCGACCTGAAATTCGGCAGGACGGTGCATTCGCTCATCCTTGCGCTCACGCGCAGGGGCGGCGTGCGGTTTGTGCTGATATCTCCGCAGGAACTGAGAGTGCCGCCGTATATAATCGATGCGCTTGAGCGCACCGGGACTCCGTTTACGGAGGCGCGTTCGCTCGAGGAAGCTATAGGCAGTCTGGACGTCCTGTATATGACCAGGGTACAGCGCGAAAGATTCTTCAGCGAGGACGAATATCTCAGGCTCAAGGACAGCTATATACTTACACCCGAGATATTGTCTCTGGGCAGGCGCGAGCTTTCGGTGCTGCACCCGCTGCCCAGAGTCAATGAGATATCCCGGTCGGTGGACGACGACAGCCGCGCATGTTATTTCAAACAGGTCGAGAACGGC
>URSI01000009.1 GCA_900550505.1 uncultured Eubacteriales bacterium | reverse complement strand
TGACGGCGCTGCCGGCGAGCCTTGATATCTCATTTGCGATCCATTCCGCTTCACTGGCGGCATCGTCGGCAAGCACCAGCTTCACCTGATGCTCATCACCGCCTCCGGCGGCATAGACCAGCGCTTCGTTTTTCGTGTAATCCGCGCCGCCTATCGCAAAAAACACCGCGTTGACAAAATCCACTATCATGCGCCCGGAGCGGAAATTTTCGGAAAGAAATATCCTGCATCCTCCGGAGAAGTCCCGACTGCCGTCATAATCCGGCAGTGTATCGAGATACCCTCTGAATATCGACGGATCGGCATTGCGGAACCGGTATATGCTCTGCTTTGCATCGCCGACCATGAACCTTACGTTGTCGCCCGAAAGTGCCCTGAATATCCCGTCCTGAAGCGGGTTTATATCCTGATATTCGTCGATGAATATACGGCGGTAACGCTGTCTCAGGCTTTTGCAAAGCTCCGTAGGCTCTCCGTCCTTAAGGAGCAGTTTCAGCATATAATGCTCAAGCTCCGAGTAATTGAGCGCGCCGTACTCGATCCGCTGCGCCGTGCAGCGTCCGTCGAAATCGACAACGAGCCGCCTGAGAGCACGCATAAATCCTGCATTAAGCCCGGACTGACGCTTCACCGATTCACTGTCAAGTGAGAAAAGGCTTTTAAGCTCCTCCAACAGCGAATTATATTTGTCCTTCGCCGTATCCAGCGCCGCGGCGTCCTGCGCGCCGAGCTTCGCTTTTTTCACATTCGGCAGCTTGGGCAATACGGAAACGGCAGCGTGAATGCATTCAAAAGAGCGGCACGCCTCATACAGTTCCCCGGCAAGCTGACAGCGAAACTCGAACGGGCGCGAATATTCCTCACCGAAGCACGAAGCAAAACCGGCGGCATCCGAAGCCTTTTTTTCAAGCTCACAGCATATTTCGCGGCCGCAGTTCAAAAGCGTGCGCGAAAGCCCCGAACCCTCCCCGCAGCCATAGAGCGCATCATCCTCATACCGCCGCACGCACTCGTCAAGGTACCCGTACGGATCGGGATACGCCCACACTTTGTCATACACCGATTCTATCAGCTCCGCAAGGATCGCATCGGAATGTCTGTCGGCTATGCTTTCATACAGAAGCATGAGGTCTTCATCCGCATTATCAGCCGCACAGCTGAGCGTATCGCGCATACATCTCGCGCGTATCACCGTATCCTCCGCCTCGTCAAGCACCCTCACAGCCGGAGAGATCCCCAGAAGCTGAAAATTATCCCGCACCACACGAAGGCAAAACGAATGCACGGTTGAGATATCGGCAGCGGGGATCAGGCTGAGTTGTGTGTAAAGCCTGCGGTTCTCCACATTTTCTCCGAGCCTTTGCGTCAGTTTTTCATACAGCTTCGACCTTATATCAGCCGCCGCGGCGCGCGTAAAAGTGACCACGAGCATCTCCGTTATGTCCGTGCCGTCCTCTATATTCTGTATTATCCGTTCCGTCATGCAGGTGGTCTTGCCCGCGCCGGCACCGGCCGCGACAAGTACCGTAGCCGCCTCGGCACGGATAGCATCACTCTGTGCTTTTGTCCACTTCATCGTCGTCACTCCGGCCATTCAAAAATTCCCGTGCGCGTGCCGCCAGTTCCTCGCTCATCAGCGGCAGCATACGTTCGCTGCCCTGGTCGGCACGGCATACCGGGCGCATTTTGCAATACCTGCACGGATCGTGCTTACCGGATTTGAGCGGCGAAACCGATATATATCCGCAGCGCATCCGTGAAGCCGTCTCCTGCGCATAATCGAAAATAAACCTGCGTATCGCCTCAAGATCGACTTTGCTCACAAGGCTTGAACGCTTATCAAAGCCGCCCTTTGCAAGTCTTTTGAAAGGCATGAACCTGCCCGATTCACCGGACTCGAGCGCCTTTGTTATCTCGGGATCTCCCAGCACAACACCGTTACGCTTCAAAGAGTCGGACGGATCGCCGCCCGGTTTGGATCTGGGCATATGCGCCGGCATATAAAGCACCGCCGCGGGGCTGCGCCTTTCGTCCTCATCGCAATATGCATAGAGGTAAATCAGCATCTGCAATGAAAGCCCGTTTGCCACATCTGACAGCGAAAGCTTTTTGATCCCTGTCTTGTAATCGACTACCTTTACATACTGCCTGCCTTCGGACTCGTATGTATCTATCCTGTCTATGACGCCGCGGAGTTCAAGCGAGCCGAATTTCAAACCTTCAAACCTGTATTCATACTGACAGGGCCTGAAATCCGACACGGAAAACTCCGCTCTTATGTTGCGCAGTATCTGAGCGCAGGCGCGCGCGCACATATCGAGCTGCAGTCCGAGCCTGCGGTCAGTCACGCCGCCCGGCGCATCGGCCGCATATTCATCGCGCAGCTGCCTCACCCGTGTGTCTATCTGCTCGTCCGTCACCTCGGTGATCCTTGGGCCGTTTTCACGCATGAACTTTTCAAGCACCGAATGTATGAAAATCCCTTCGTCCGCGCGGTCGAACGTCTGACGCCGCAGCTCCCTGAGCTGAAGCATATACGAAGCATAGTACGAAAACGGGCACAGCGAATATGTCTCGAGCGCCGAAGGAGAAAACGATATTTTCGCACCCGGACGCGGCAGCAGCCTCACCTGTGTTTCCTCTTTCTTCGCGGCCGGCGCAAGCCCCAGCGCCGAGCGTTCTCGCTCCGAAAGCAGAGAGGCAAAATCAACGGCCATCGCGCCGTTGCATATCATCAGCGTCGGATCCCTGTCGGGCGTCATGAGCGGAGCGCGCGGCAGCAGCGTCCTTATCCTTCCCACAGCCGCCGACGGACGTGCCGGCTCGCCCGAAAGTCCGGACAGCGAATAGAATATCCCCAGATGTTCCGACGGCACGGTTATACAGCGGTAAAATATGAACTGCTCGCGGCGCAAGCGCCCGAGTGCCGGCACCGCAGATTCATAGCCTGCCGCCGAAAGCAGTCTGCATTCCGACTCGCCGAAAAGCCCTGCGGCGTCCGGTGAAGCCGGGAACACCCCGTCGTTGACCCCGAGTATCAGCAGTGCCTTCAGCGAACCGAACCGCATCACCGAAGCCTCTCCGATCTGAACCTCGTCCGAGCCGGTCGGGATCCTGCCCGTTTCGTATTCCGACGTCATCAATCGCAGCGCATCATGAAATCCCCTGGCGTCGGTGCTCTTTTCCGCACCCACCAGCCAGAGCTGATCAAGCACGGAGACCACCGTGCTCCACAGCGATGTAAGCCGGGCACATTCGCCCTCATCGCCGTCGTCACGGCGTGCCTGTGCCTCATCGAGTATCTTTTTATCGGCGCCGATAGCGGTGAGATGGGCATACATCGCCTCTGCGCCCGAAGCAAAGGTAAGTCGCGGGGAACGTAATGCCTTCGTCAGTTCACTGACCGAATCGAAAAATTTAGCGCGTGCCGAATCGGTCATTTTGAGCATATTCCGGGCAAATTTGCCGTCGGCGTGCGAATATCCCTCCGCACTGCGCGTGAACTCATTGCGATACGCGTCTGCGCCGCGTATCTCCCACATGGTTATATATCTGTCCAGCGCATCGCTCTCCTCCGGCTCCAGCCCGCAGAAGGGCGATCTTATATATTTTTTTACCGCCTGGATCGAAAAATTCCCGGCGGCGAGTTCAGACGCCGCCAGCATCAGTCCGACCACCGATTTTGTGGAAAGCTCTTCCTTCACCGACATGAAGCACGGTATGCCGTAACGCTCAAACACTGCATCCGTGACGCCCTCATACATCTCGCCGCTTCGCATGACGATCCCTATGTCACGGTACCGCAGTCCGCCGCGCACGAGCCGGAGGACCTCGGCGGCAGCTGCCGCCGATTCGGCGAAAGGATCGTCGCATTCAAATATCTTCACGGCTCCGTCAGATCCGTCGGCTGCACCGCACCGGGCATTCATGTTCCAGATGGTGCGCTCAAGCTTTGAAACGGATGCCGCGCGGCTCCTTGTATTTGTATTGACATTCCGCAGCCGTGAGGTGACTCCGCGGCGCTCGGCGGCGCCGAGCAGCCTTCGCAGTTCGCGTTTTTGCTCTTCAAAAAAGTCCTCGCCGCCGATACAAAGCGTGACCCACATTTCGTCAGTGTGCGACATCAGCTCCTCGAGCAGCATGCGCTCGGCACCGGTAAACGTATAATATCCGTCGACAAAGACAGCGGTATTTTCAAAAAACTTTTTCATTGCCTCTTCCCCGAGCGAAAGCCGCTCTGTCAGCCTTGCAAGGCTGTCCGACGGGTCGAGGCTGTCCGTAAAGCATTCACCGTAACGTGCCATGATGAGCTGCAGATCACCGAGCTTGGCCGCGAGCCGCGGGTCTCCGTGACCTACCGAACCCGCTATCGTCGCCAGCGAAGCCGGAGTCAGCGCCTGACGTTTTACGCTTTCGATCTCACCGAGTATCCGTCGCACGCAATCACCGCTCGCATAAGAGCCCGAATACTGCTCAAGAACGGGTGAAAGCTCCCTGAGCACCTCGCGCATGAGCAGCACTTTTCCGCCTTTTTCGACAAACCGCTCGCTGTTTCCGCCCGTTTCACGAAACACACGTTCCGGAAGCCGTTCAAAATTAAGCACCTCGGCAAGCAGTCCGCAGCGATTTCCGAGAGTATCCAGCAGTCTTTTTTCCATGACCACCGACTCCTGCTCCGGCACGAGCACAAATACCCGCCTGCCCTCCGAGAGCACGCGGGTAATCTCTTTTATAAGCCCGGCAGTCTTACCGCTGCCGCTGCGTCCGGTTAGCACGGTCAGCATGCTACCGCCTCCATGTCAATCGTAGAATGAAAACCATTCAAGTATCTTGAGCCTTATCGTATACTTCGGCTCTTCGGACAAAAACGTATCCTTGGCGTCTTCGCCCAGAGTCAGCGAGTCCTCCGCTGTCGCCTTGGAGGTGCAAAGCGGCGGGAACAGCACGCACCACCAGTTCTTGCCCTGCCCCTCTCCGAGCACTATGCGCAGCGAACGATATGTCCCTGCCGGATAGGTCACCCCCTCGTAGACCCGTGTCGGGTAATACTCGGTGCCCCATTCCACGCGGCAGCCGTATTCCGCTCCGCATTCGGCGAGCGTATCCGAGGCGCTTTCAAGAAACGCCTGCTCATTCTGCATTGCAGACGCAGCCGCCTGTTCCAACGTATCCGCATCGGCAAATGCGTCCAGCTCAAGTATCGAATCGCGAACGAGCAGCTTTACGCGCTGATCATATTCGCTGTCCGAATTTGCTATAACGTGCAGTCTTATGACGCTGTCGTAAATGTCCTGCTCTCCGTGAACAGGCAGCACCGCACACACGGCGAGGATAAGTAAAAAAGAAATACAAAACACAAGCAGCCTTTTCATCGTGGTATAAACGCTCCCTTTTTTTGGTAATCGCGTTCATTATCGGCTGCCGCAGTATCGTTTATTCAATCACGGCTGAAAATCAATCGAAAATACCGCTTTTGTCTCTCAGTTGTTTCGTTCTCCCGCCCGGCAAAGCACACACCTTACACCGCCGGACCTCAAACTTTTCAGTGCCTCAAGCCCCTCCGGCCCGTCACGGTAAATACCGAACACAGCACTGCCGCTGCCCGTAAGCATGACTCCTGAAGCTCCCGTACAAAGAAACCGTCTTCTCAGCTCCTCAAACCAGTCCAGCCCTTGATAGCAAAGCTCAAAATCGTTTGTCATCGCCCGGCAAAGCCCCGGGACGTCACCGCCGGCAAGCGCAGATTCAACAGCGTCACAGTGCGCCTTTCCGTCGGACGGCCGACGGTCTGCGAGCTCATCAAGCCGGGAAAACATAAGCCTGGTAGAGGCGCTTTCACGTCCCCGGGCTATCACCATGTAAAGCTTCGTATCACAGCTGATCGGCCTTAATTCCTCTCCTATCCCGCCGGCACGCGCAGTGCCGCCGACCAGACAGAACGGCACATCGGCTCCGAGCTGCGCGGCGAGCCTGTGCAGGGACTCTCTGTCAAGCGGTGAGCCGTACAGCTTCTGAAGTCCTCTCAGAACTGCCGCGGCATCCGCGCTGCCGCCGCCGAGACCGGCGCCTACCGGTATCCTCTTTCTGATCTCTATGGCGACACCGCCGGATATTCCGCTGAATTCAAAAAAAGCCTTTGCAGCGCGATATGCGATGTTGCCCTCACCGGTCGGGAGACGGCGGTCACAGCGTACCGAAACGTCGTCCGCTTTGACGAGCGTCACCGTATCGCCGAAGCTGACTGCCGTCATGACGCTGTCTATATTATGGTACCCGTCATCGCGAAGCGCGCCGACGGCAAGACAAAGGTTCACCTTTGCCGCGGCAAATTCTCTCAAGTGTCCGTCATTCAAACGAAAACCGTTTCTCACAGCTTCAGCACCCCCGCGCGCTTTATCCTGATCGCGTTGTGCTTACAAAGCTCCTGACAGCAGAAACACCTTATGCATCCGTCGTGATCGATCACAGCGCGTCTGTTGACCACCTTTATACGTCCCGCAGGGCAATAAGAGGCGCACTCTCCGCAGCCCACACATGCGCGTGTAACGACCGGTCTCGGCTCAAACAGCCTGTTGAGCCGTCCGCCGAACGCGTGCGTGAGCTTGGTTATCACCGAACCGTTGACGGTATCGGGGAGTTTCAGGTCGCGCACCCTGAGTTTCTCCCAGCGGTCGGTATCGCCGCAAAGCTCCAGCTCCGAAAAGTTCGCTGGGCAGAAACCGCGCCGCGCCGCCTCGTTCAGCATAGGCACGCCGTCACGGGGGAGCCCGAGAAACTCCCTGCAGACCACGTCGCAGCAAAACGGGGAACGGCTTCCGAACACCGCTCCGAAAAAGCGCCGGTCGCCGTTGTTCGGACCGTTGCCCTCCATGCCGTATATTCCGTCAACAATATTTATCTGCGGAGATATCGTATGCGTCAGCTCCACCACCATCGCACAGAAGCATTCCGGGTCGGGGAATCTTGCGTGCATCTCAAATTTCTGCAATCCCGGTACCGCGCCGAACATATTTTTTACCGCCGCGCTCAGCGTAGTAAGCGTATGTGTCTTGAGCTTTGCTATGTTGATCACCAGATCCGCGTCCGCTATGGCGGACAATATGTTGAAATCAGCGGCGGCTTCATGCAGCTTCGAGGGCACCGGTCGCGATGATGTATCAAAATTAAGAGACGCGCCTCCGTCTGTCGCCGCTTTTTCCACACCCGTTGTACGGTAGAGCGCTTTCAGCACCGATTCGTTGAATACTCCCCCAGGGGTCTCCGCGACGATAACCTCCGCATCATACGGCTCCAACAGCCTGAGCACTGCGGCTAAAACCGCCGGGTGAGTAGTGGCGCACGCCTCGGGCGGACGGCGTATGACAAGGTTGGGCTTTATGACCACTTTTTTTGCGCTGCCGAGCAGTTCGTGAGCGTTTATATCCCGAAAAACCGATTCGACCGCCTTAAAAACACGTTCAGATGAGTAATCCTCCGCAGCGCGGAACGACACCTTTTCGTACATGACAGCCTCCGTCAAAGCCCGGCGACAAACCTGCCGATATTCACAAGCGCCTTTTCGATATGCCGCACGGAATACGCATATGATATGCGCGCAAAGCCCTCGCCGCTGTCACCGAACGCGGTGCCGGGCACTATCGCCGTGCGCTGCTCATACAACAGCCTTTCGCAAAACTTCTCGCTGCTCATTCCGAAGCCGGACACGTCGGGGAAAACATAAAACGCCCCCTCCGGCACAAAGCATTTGAGCCCTATATCGGACAACCCCTGAAGTATCAGCCGGCGCCTGCTGTCATACTGCTCCTTCATGTATTCGATATCGCCGTCACCGTCACGCAGCGCGTTTATTGCCGCGTACTGGCTCGTCGTAGGTGCGCACATCACGGCATACTGATGTATCTTAAGCATTTGCCGGGTCACTTCCTCGGGCGCCAGGGTATATCCCAGACGCCAGCCTGTCATGGCGTAAGACTTTGAGAACCCGTTGACCACCACGGTCCTCTCACGCATACCGTCAAGTGATGCTATCGACGTATGACGTCTGCCGAAAGTCAGCTCGGCATATATCTCGTCGGAAATGACAGCGATATTCCGCTGCCTGATTATGGGAACTATCTTTTCCAGATCCTCACGGGTCATGACAGCGCCCGTCGGATTATTAGGATACGCAAGTATAAGTACCTTTGTTCGGTCTGTCAGAGCGGACATGAGCTTTTCGGGAGTCAATTTGAACCCGTCGGATGCGGAAAGTGCCAGCGGCACCGGCACGCCCCCGGCCAGCGATGCCAGCGGAGCATAGCATACAAAGCAGGGCTCGGGTACGATCACCTCGTCGCCGTCATCGATCAGCGCGCGGAGCGCTATGTCTATCGCTTCGCTTCCGCCCACCGTCACTATTATCTCGCGGGCGCCGTCATATGTCAGCCCGAACCGGCGTTTCTGGTATTCGGCGATCTCCCGTCTGAACTCGAGCAGACCGCTGTTGCTGGTATAATACGTCTGTCCGTCCTCGAGCGAACGTATACCCGCCTCCCGTATATGCCACGGCGTAACGAAATCGGGCTGACCGACGGTCAGCGAGGTCACGTCCTTCATCTCGTCAAGTATATCAAAGAATTTGCGTATGCCTGAGGGTTTGAGCGCGCAGGTGCGTTTGGAAAGTAAAGTAGCGTAATCGGTCATCACAGCACGTTCGTCCTGCCGTCCTTTGCCGCGGGACAGAACATGACGCCTTCCGATTTATATTGATGCAAAACAAAATGAGTGGCTGTGGCGGTGACCGATTCCAGCGGCGCCAGCTTATCCGCAACGAAATAAGCAACCTCGCGCAATGTCTTTCCCTCAATGAACAGCGCAAGGTCGAACCCGCCGCTCATCAGATACACGCTCTTGACTTCGTCATAATTGCATATGCGCTCGGCGACACTGTCAAATCCCCTGTCCTTCTGCGGCAGCAGCTTCAGCTCTATCAGAGCGCTGACATATTCACGGTCCGTTTTATCCCAGTCGACCATGGTACGGTAGCCCACTATGACCCCGTCCTTCTCATAGTCCTCGATCAATGCCCTGATATCGCCCTCTTCCTTGTTGAGCATGACTGCTATCTGAGCGGGAGTCAGCCGTGCATCGTTCTCAAGAAATCTGAGTATCTTCTCACCGGTTTTCATGTGTTCCTCCTATCCGACAGGCATCATATGCGGCTGTCTGTTCTCAAATACCGTAATATACTTAAAACCTGTTCTGACCAACATATCCGTGGTCTCGGCTATTCCCGCGCCTATATCCCGTGCACGGTGTGCATCGGAGCCTATCGTGATAAGCTCGCCGCCCATGGAACGGTAGAGCCGCAACGTATCTTCATCCGGCAACGTCCTTCCTATCGGCTGACGCAATCCGGACGTATTGCATTCGAGCGCTATACCGCCGTGAATGATGATCCCGAACAGTTCGGCAAACGCCTCACGGGCGCGCGCCATATCAAGCAGCTCTGCCCTCCCGTGCTGCACATAGTAGCGGCAGGGATATGTTATATGCGCAATAGTGTCGACCTTCGGTTTTCCGCCGCCAAGCGCCCATTTCGCCATGGATATCAGATCTTCAAGATATTCGTACCAGATCAGTTTCAGATAGTCGTCGCTCATAGCCGAAAAATCTATGTTGAAAAAATCGTGATCACGTCTCGAAGAATGAAGCGAGCCTATAACAAAGCCGAAATCCCATTTGCCGAGAAGCCTGTCCGACATCTCCGGCTGCATCGGCGCGTCTCCCAGCTCTATCCCCCAGACCGCTTTAAGTCTGCCTTCGTACTTTTTTATTGCCGTCACTGCGCCCTCATGTGCAGAAACGAGATCGGTCTCCCTGTATCGTCCAGCGGCTATATCGTCGACATCGTAATGCTCCGTAAAGGCGATGTAATCCAGTCCCTTTGAAAGCGCCGCCTCACAGCTGTCGATGTGACTGCCGCCCTCCGTTGCGTCGTGTGAAAACCGCGTATGAGTGTGTGTGTCTGCGTAAAACAAATCGTATCTCTCCCGTTTATCCGTTCGGCGCCGTCAACCGCCGTCGTTTTCATCGTCCGTTCTGCCGTCATCCGGGCCGTATGCGTCCGTGTTGTGATCCCCTGCAGCTTTCGCCGTTTCTTCCGGCCCGGCGCTGTTCTCTTCTCCGGACTCAAACAACCGTTTGTGCCGTTCCCCGTCTCTCAGCTTCATAAAGGCATTCAAAGCCGACCTCGCGCCGCGTACCA
The DNA here is from genome assembly GCA_900550505.1 of uncultured Eubacteriales bacterium. Lineage (GTDB taxonomy): Bacteria > Bacillota > Clostridia > Oscillospirales > CAG-382 > UMGS1307. The sequence continues at coordinate 5,777 of URSI01000009.1, read as the reverse complement.
GCGCAAGCTGCATGAGAGCGAGTACGGCCGCGAAGAAAAGCTGCTTGAACCCGAGAGGCGAAAACTCAAGTGCCGCCGCCACGGTCGGCCGGTAAAGTGTGATCCCCACCGCCGCCGCGCAAACCGCGACAGCCAAAGCATTTAAAAACGAAATGCTCACGGTCCCGTCTTTACCGTTTCCGGCAAAAGGATACAGCACCAGCGACAACGCCGTCGAAGCAAACGCCATGCTCCGAACCACCGACGGTGTATCGCCGAGAAACGTACAGGTCAACATGGCAGCTCCCGCACACAAGCCGTACGCGACCGGCACGGCAAAGTCCCTGATGCGCGGCAGCCGCCCGTAATCAGGGAGCTTTCGCCCCAGCAAGCCCCGTCTCACGGGTGTCAGCGCAGTAAAGATGAGCGCAATAAGGTTTATCCCGCCGCACAGCAAAAGCTGCCGCAGTCCGAAAGGCGGGGATATGCCCGCCAGTATCGACACTGACAGCGCGACGGCAAACGCCGTGCACGCCACGAGCGAATGCTCGACCATTCCGTGTATGCGCAGACTTATCAGCCTCGCCTTTGTCAGCAGTGCCGTGATGACATTCAGACCGTCACGGTACAAGACCACGTCGGCGCATTGGCGCAGCGTGTCGTTGCCTGCGTCCGCCGGCACCAGCGACACTGTAGCCGACGCCATCTGCTCAAGCTCGTCGAGGGTCTGCGCTTCATACGCTATTTTCGCACCTGCCGCAGTACGTATGCTCTGAGCCTGCTCCCACTGTTCACGGGTGATACCGACATACAGCTTCAGCCTGTGGCTGTCCACCACATAAAGCCCGTATTCCTCCTGCTCTATCTGCGGACCGGTTATAACCTCGTCCTCGGAAACTATTATCCCGGCATCTTTCGCAAGCGCGACCGCCGTCGCGTACGGAGCATCAGACTTCACCACCGGTGTTATACCGGCACTGCGGCAGCTGTAAACGGCACTTGCCGCGTTCATCTCTATGGACGTATAAAGCCCTATGAGAGCTATGAACGTCATGCCCTCAAATGTATCGAGCGCTTCGAGCGTATCACTGTCCACCTGTTTGTACGCAACGGCGATTACATGCTGACTTTTGTCCGCAAGCTCCTCTTCTTCATCGCGGAAACGAACGGCGGCATTGCCGACAAGCGGGAACGTGGTCCCCGACTGTTCATATCTCGTGCACCGAGCTATGATATCCGCAGGGTCTCCCCGCTCGATCACATATTTTTCTCCCTCATGTATTACCAGCACACGGGCACGTTCATTGTCCGAGCTTATGCGTGTCTCTATACGGTAAAAGGAATCGCTCACATCATCCGGCGTGACACCCAGCGAGCGGCACGCGCGAGCCACCGCCACGGCGCTTTTCGTTCCGGAGAACCGGACCTTTCCGCTGCTGCCTGCCACGTGCTCAAGCTTCACGTCGTAACACGCCAAAGCAAACACCAGCGCTCTGAGCACCTTGTCGGAATTTTCCGCCGTCGGGCTGAACCTCCGGAAGCCCGTAAATACGTTCTCGACACGCATCCGTCTTACGGGGAAAGCATTCTCGCTGCCGCACATCACGGTATCCACCTCGCAAAGCGGACGGATACTGTTCAGATTGCGTACCGCGGCACCCTCATTGAGCAGTGAGCAAACGCCTCCCACAAGCGATAATGTGCTCAAAGTGCACACCGTGTCGGAAAAAGCAATAAAACCTACGCAGAGTGAAAGCAAAAACGAGGTCGCTATGTCAACGCCGCGCAGCGCGGACGCAAAAGTGATCACAAAGCAAAATGCGATCGAACAAAGCGTCATCCGGTTTGCTGCAACAAGCGAATAATCAAGCAGCTGCGGCCTGTTTTCCCGCTGCTTTTTTCCCGACTTGCGTATCCTGAGCTCCTCGCCCGTTGCGGTGACTATCGCAACACCGCTGCCGGAGGCGATGATCGTACCTCCGTAGACCATATTCCTGCTTATGCGGCTTTCTCTGCCACGGTTTATATACACGCTGCTTTTAAAGGCAGGATCTGTCCTTCCCGTCAGCGGCGTTTCCAGCACGCCGAGCTTGTTTGATTCGATCAGCCTCGCGTCGGCAGGTACTATTGAGCCGCGCTCGAGCATTATCACGTCTCCCGGCACCAGCGCACGGCTGTCGATACTGCGCACCTTGCCGCCGCGCAGCACCGTAGCGCGCAACGAAGCATGCTTTTTGACCTCTTCCAGTCCTTTTGCCGCGGAATGCTCAAGAAACGCATTGAAAACCATCACAAAGGGGACGGCCCATGCAGTGAATATGTATGCCCTGTCGGGCGAAAAAGCATTGAGCACAAGACACATTGCCGCCAGCAGCAGCCCCGTCATCCCCGCCGCCTGAGTGCGCAGGCTGCGGAAAAACGAAAGCTTCATTGTGGGATACAACTCGTTTACGCCGTGTCTTCTCAGGACCGCCGCAGTACGCTCATCGAGCCCGGTCAGTATATCTGTTCCGAAATACTCCGTCACCTCATGAGCCGCCATGCGCGACGGTTCGAAAACATCATCGCCTTCGCCGCGCCCGAGTGAAGCGGTAACGGTGCGTATTCGGTAATTGTTTTCGTTCCCGGTCGGGATGTTTCTGTTGTGTTTTCTGCCGTCAGGCACCCCTTGCACCTCGCATTCAGACGCCGGGCAGCATCTCCACTTTTACGGCTCCGTCCGCCGCATCCAGCGCAAACGCCGCGACATGGCTGCCGCGTGCATCGATGATATCCGCCGCTATAATATCTTCTATTTCCCTCTGTATCAGCCGACGCAGATTGCGCGCGCCGTATTTCTGTGAAAAGCCCTTCTCGACCAACAGTTCGACCAAAGCATCGGTATACCTGAGCTCAATGCCCTTATCAGCCAGCATACCTGAAAGATCGCCGAGCATTATGCGGCATATCGAGCCGAAACTTTCCTTCGTAAGTCCGTTGAAAACTATGACCTCGTCCACGCGGTTGATGAATTCCGGACGCAGGAAGCCTTCAAGCGCCTTCATCACCCGTTCACGCGTGCTGTCGGCTTCCGCACGGCCGAAGCCCGCAAACATCGTTCCGCTGCTGCTGCCCGCGTTTGTCGTCATGACAATGACCGTGTTTTCGAAATTCACCACTCTGCCCTGAGCATCCGTCACCCTGCCGTCGTCCAGTATCTGGAGCAGTATATTGAGCACGTCCGGGTGAGCCTTTTCTATCTCATCGAACAGCACGACCGTATACGGCTTGCGGCGTATCTTTTCGGTAAGCTGTCCCGCATCGTCATATCCGACATATCCGGGAGGGGCGCCGATGATCCGCGACACGCTGTGCTTTTCCATAAACTCCGACATATCGAGCCGCACGAGCGACTCCGGCGAATCAAACAAATACGCCGAAAGCACCTTCACCAGTTCGGTTTTTCCCACGCCCGTAGGTCCCGCAAAAATAAATGACACCGGCTTCTTCTTTACCGCTATGCCCGCGCGGGAGCGGCGTATGGCGCGAGCCACCGCTCCGACGGCTTCATCCTGCCCCACGATACGCGACTTCAGCGCTTCCTCGAGCTTTTCTATCTTTTCAAATTCGTTCTCGGAGACGTTCCCCGCCGGTATACCCGTCCACACCTCCACGACTTTGGCAACGTCGTGCTCCGTGAGCTCCAATGTGTCGCGTTCCCTGGAAAGCGCATCAAATTGCTCTCTCAATTGCTTTTCGAGCGTGGTCTTTTCCGCTATCAGACGATATGTCTCTTCCGTGCGTTCCTGCTGAGATTCCAGCTCTTCTTTCTCCCTGACCGCCTGTTCGAGCTGCGAGCTGACGCGGCTCATCTCCGCTATGACGGGCGAATGCATCGAGACCTGCGCCGCCGCCTCGTCCATAAGGTCTATCGCCTTGTCCGGCAGGTACCGGTCCGTGATATACCGTTCGGACAGTGCAACTATCCTTCCCACCATGGCATCCGGTATCCTGATACCGTGGTATTTCTCGTAATACCCTTTGATTCCCTTGAGTATCTCAATGCTTGCGCTTATCGAAGGTTCACCCACCGTTACCGGCTGGAAGCGGCGTTCGAGCGCGCTGTCTTTTTCGATATGCTTGCGGTACTCCGTCAGCGTGGTGGAGCCTATGACCTGTATCTCGCCGCGTGAAAGTGCGGGCTTGAGGATATTTGCCGCATTCATGCCGCCTTCGGCGTCGCCTGCTCCCACTATGCTGTGGACTTCGTCGATGACCAGTATCACATTTCCCGCCTTGCGGGCGTCGTCTATGAGCTGCTTCATCCTGCTTTCGAACTGTCCGCGAAACTGCGTCCCGGCGACAAGCGATGTCATGTCGACGAGCATCACCGACTTTTCGCGCAGGCGCAGAGGCACCGTGCCGTCGGCTATACGCTGCGCAAGCGCCTCGGCAATAGCGGTCTTTCCCACGCCCGGCTCACCGATAAGGCAGGGGTTGTTTTTCTGTCTGCGGCAAAGTATCTGCATAACTCTTTCGAGCTCGGTCTCTCTGCCTACTATCCTGTCAAGCTCGCCGCGGCGCGCTCTTGCCGTCAGGTCTATGCACCATCTGTCGAATGAAGTCTCCGCCTTTTTCTGTCCCTGCTGTGCGGAGCGCTGACGTTTCTGACCGCCGCCCTCAAAAAGATTATTGAAATCTATAGCCGGGGCCCTGCCCTCATCGTCTGAAGTCTGAGGTAAGTCGCCATCCTGCTGCGGCTCTTCACCGCTGAGAAGTCCGCTGATATCACCGGTCATTGATTCAAGCTCTTCCTCGGACACTCCGAGCTTGTCAATGATATCAGATATGGGTTTTATACCCAACTCTCTGGCACATTTTATACAATACCCCTCGTTATGAGTTGTATCCCCCTCTATCCGGGTCACAAAAATGACCGCCATGCGACGCTTACATCTCGAGCAAAGCTTCATTATCATTTAACGGTTTCTTCCTTTCCCTCGGAACTTGTGTCTTCTTTGCTGAAGGCTTTGACGGCGTACATCGTCAGCGAAAACACTGACACCGCCACTATTGCCATGCTTATCAACAGTTCCAGCCACGGTGCCGGATCTTCAACGAGCAGCAGCACGATAACTCCCGCAAACAGCACCACCGTGCCGAACTTTCCATACCAATCGCTTGCCACGACAACACGTTTGGAGCGAAAAATAAATATTGCTCCGAACATCATCAGCATCTCTTTCACCACAAGAAGCACGACCGCAAAAACGTAGATACGTCCGTCGATGAAAAGACACATGAGTGCCGTGACCTGCATCAGCTTATCGGCAAGCGGGTCGAGTATTTTGCCTACGTTAGTCACCCAGCCGTTACGCCGGGCAAGATAACCGTCGGCGACATCGGTCACCCATGCGGCGGTATATACGCACAGGCTCCATGTGCTGCTTTCGGCAAAATATACGTATACAAACACAGGGATCATAAGCAATCTTATGACCGACAATATGTTCGGAATATGTTTTTTCATCGATTCCCCGCGGCCGAAGACCGCGCTCCTTGATTTTATTCGTCCCCGCCTGAAGGCAGAAAATTTCTACGTTACGCAAGTTATCGCGCAAGCTGTGTCAAGCTATCAGTCGATATATGATATTGTTATCCCCGTAAAGCCAGCGGAATATCAAAGAAGCTTCCGGATCCACACGCCAGCCTTCGGATTCGAGATAAGGTATCAGCAGAGAAACTATCGCAGTAAACGCAAGAACCGCAATAACTCCGCCGACGACACCGGAAATAAAAGCAAGCAGCTTATCCGCCTG
>URSI01000008.1 GCA_900550505.1 uncultured Eubacteriales bacterium | reverse complement strand
GGTCACTCCCATGCTGATCGAGGCCATCAAGGCCGCCAAGGCTGCCAAGTAAATTCCCTTTACAAAGCCTGAAAGCGGGCCGTTCCAAACGGAACGGCCCGCTTTTTGCGGGATGTGCGGCAGTACCCGATAAAGACGCGAAAAAAGCTGTAACGAATGCACAGCCCCGTCAACTAACAGACAGAACGGAGGTGATGGAACATGGCCCACCGGGGGGAGGACCTCTATGAGCAGCACGCACAGAGCGTGTACCGGTATCTGTTTTCCCTGTGCGGAGAGGCGGACACGGCAGAGGAACTGACCCAGGAGACCTTTTGTCAGGCGCTGCGGGGATTGGATACCTTCCGGGGCGACTGCACGCCTCTGGTGTGGCTGTGTGCCATTGCCAAGCGGCTGTGGTTTGCAGAGTGCCGGCGCCGCCAGCGGGCGTCGCCGCTGGAAGAGGAGGCGCTGAGCCGGCTGGAAGCCCCGGACGATCCTGCGGCAGAGCTGGAGAGCCGGGAGGAACGGATGGCCCTGTACCGGGCCATGCAGCGGCTGGATCCGGAGACCCGGGAGGTCATTTATCTGCGCCTGGCAGGCGAGTTCTCCTTCCCGGAGATCGGGGACCTGCTGGGCCGCAGCGAGGTATGGGCCCGGGTGCGCTTTTACCGGGGCAAGGAGGCCCTGGCGCGGAAAATGGGAGGTGACGGACATGGAGGGCAATAAACTGGACTGCTGCGTGGTGCGGGATCTGCTGCCCGCCTATGTGGAGGAGCTGACGGAGCCGGAGACGGCGGAGCAGGTGCGGTCCCATCTGGCGGAGTGCGCCGCCTGCCGGGAGATGGAGGCCCATATGCGGCAGGCTGTCCCCCTGCGGCAGGCGCCCCGGCGGGCGCTGCGGTTCCTCAGACGGGTCCGGCGCACCCGCTTGATCGCCGCGCTGCTGTCCGTGCTGGTGGCGCTGTGGTGTATGTGGTGGCTCTATGACCGGGAGTACCACTATCCCGATACGGAGGCCGGCTGGCTGGCGGCCGTGGAGGACTACATCCCCTCACCGGCGGACAGCACCAGCTCCCACCGCATCGAGCCGGATACGCCCCTGCGGGTCCTCGCTGCCCGGACGCGGGGCAATGAGCTGTACGTGGCCTATGCCGCCGACAACGCCGACCGGGTCCATGGTGTGGTCCGCCTGGAGAGAGGGTGGAACGGGAAGTACCGGACTCTGAGCGCCTCCATGGCCCCCTTCCCCTATACGGCGGGGGTGCTGGAGACGGAGCTGACGGCAGGCGACGGGACGGCGCTCTATCTGCTGGCGGGAGACACCTGCCGGGAGATCTACGGCATCCGGGTCACCTGGTACATGGCGCTGAACGGTGCCAAGACCCTGTCCCCCTATGAAAAGACCTATCCGGTGACGGAGCCGGATTTTCTGTGGCTCCTGGGGGAAGCGGAGCTGAAAAAAGACCTGGGCATCCCGGAGGAGACGGAGGCCCGGGCGGCGTATACACAGATCGCGCTGCTGGACCGGGAGGGCCGGGACGTGACGGAGGAGTACCGGGACGATTCCGTGCAGGACAACTGGGGCGGCGGCAAGGGGACGGCGGAGCTGTTTTTGCTGAACGCGTACATGGGCATCGCGGCCCTGCTGGGTGTGGTGTTCGTGCGGTACTTCCTCCGCCGGGACTGAAGAGAAAAGAGCCTCTGCCGGACCGGCAGGGGCTCTTTTGATGGAACGGCTCAGCCGCCGCCGGTCAGTACCATGTACACGCCCACGGCGCACAGCAGCACCGCCACGTACCGCTGAAAGCGCCCCAAGCGGCCCGGGGCGGCGAAAAACGTCCCCGGCCGCCAGGACGGCGGGCGGGGACGCGCATCAGGCGCTCAGACGGCGCAGGCCGGCGGTGTCGGTGAGCTCCACTGCGCCCCGGGACAGGCGCACCAGCCCCTCGCTCTGGAAGTAGCGCAGCATCCGGGTCACCACCTCCCGGGCGGTGCCCAGGTGGGCGGCGATCCGCTCGTGGGTCAGCTCCAGGCGGGCGGAGCCCTCCAGAGCGCTCTCCTCCAGCAAAAAGGCCGCTAGCCGCCGGTCAAAGCTGTGCCACATGACCTGCTCCATCAGCCACATCACCTGGGAGAACCGCTCCGCCATCAGTGTGTTGGTGTAGTTGGCCAGGGGGGCCGAGGCCTCCATGACGGAGCGGTACACCTCCGGCGGGATCAGGAAGAACTCCGTGTCCTTCTCCGCCTCCAGGGCGATGTCCAGCTGCAAAGAGCCCATGGCGCAGGCGGCGGAGAACAGGCAGATGTCCCGCTGGAACAGGCGGTAGAGGGTGATCTCCCGCCCCTCCTCCGAGAGAATATAGGCCCGCAGCTGTCCCTCCCGGACCACCAGCAGCCCCAGACAGTCACCGCTGCCTCCGTGGAGCAGGGTGCCGCGCTTGGCAAAGCGCACCGCAGCGGCAGCGGTGAGGGTCTCCCGCTGCTGTGCCGTCAGTTTATCCCAGATGGGAAATCCTCCGGAAAGTTCCATCCTGCCGCCTCCTTTTTTCCTGGAGCCAGTATAGCGGAATTTGCATGGGATGTCAAAAGGTGATATCATCACAGAAGATTCCGGCTTCATCGGATATACTGAACACACTCCCCCGGCGCCGCCGGGGAATTCCAAACAGGAGGACCACATCATGCGCCAGATCGAATCATTCCTGCGGATTTGCTCCGCGTTATTTGCCGCTGCGGGAAGGGAGCGGTGAGATGCAGTACCTGATCTCCTTTCTGGAGGGCGTCATCACCTTCATTTCGCCCTGTCTGCTGCCCATGCTGCCGGTGTACGTGTCCTACTTCGCCGGGGGAGGGCAGCGGAGCACCCGGCGGACCCTGACCAACGCCCTGGGCTTCGTGCTGGGCTTCACCGCCGTGTTTGTGGCCATGGGCGCCCTGGCGGGCACCGTGGGCGGCTTCCTCAAAAGCCACCAGACGGCGGTGAACATCGTCTCCGGCCTGATCGTGATTTTCTTCGGCCTCCACTTCCTGGGCCTTGTGAAGGTGAACCTGTTCCGGGGCAGCAGCCGGAGCGTGGACACCCGGGACCTGGGCTTCTTCTCCGCCATGCTGTTCGGCGTCATCTTCTCCGTGGGCTGGACCCCCTGCGTGGGGGCCTTCCTGGGATCGGCGCTGATCCTGGCCTCCCAGCGGGGCCATGTGCTGGAGGGCATGGGGATGCTGCTGGTCTACTCCCTGGGCCTGGGGATCCCGTTTTTGCTCAGCGCGCTGCTGATCGACCGGCTGAAATCCGCGCTGAATTTCATCAAGAGCCACTACGGCGTCATCAACAAGATCTGCGGCGGACTGCTGATCGCCATCGGTGTCCTGATGGCCACCGGCACCATGGGCCGTCTGCTGAACCTGCTGAGCTGAGGAGGAATGGACATGCGAGGAAAAAGAGCGCTCTTTTTGATTTTGCTGGCGCTGGTGCTGGTCATGGGCGGGGCCTATGTGCTGTACGGCCGGTTGTCCGCCGGGGTGGATACCGGGGCCTTGGCGGCACAGGAGACGGAGGAGGCCGGTCAGGCCGATGAGACGGAGGAGCAGCCCCTGGCGCCGGACTTCACCGTCTACGACGCCGAGGGCAACGCCGTCCGGCTCAGCGACTACGCGGGAAAGCCGGTGGTGCTGAACTTCTGGGCCAGCTGGTGCGGCCCCTGCAAGAGCGAGATGCCGGACTTTGACGCGGCTCATCAGGAGCTGGGGGAGGACGTCCAGTTCCTGATGATCAACATGACCGACGGGTCCCGGGAGACCGTGGACACCGCCTCGGCCTATGTGGCAGAGCAGGGCTTCACCTTCCCGGTGTTTTACGACACGGAGAGCGAGGCCGCCCTGGCCTACGGGGCCTATTCGCTGCCCACCACCTATTTCATCGACGCCGAGGGCTACGCCGTGGCCCGGGGCGTGGGCGCCCTCAGCGCCGAGGCGCTGCAGCAGGGGATCGACATGATCCTGCCGTAAGGGTCCGCATCCGGATTCTGCCAGTGCTGACAACAGCCGCGCGCCTGCCGGAAGATTTTTCCGACGGGCGCGCGGCTGTCATTCTGCTTTGAGAGAAGAGACGGAGCTCTCTCCGCGCACTATAAAAATTTGCGGATGTCCACGGCCAGCCGCTCTTCCAGATGGATCAGCCGTTTGGCGATGTCCTTGGAGACCTCATCCGCCGCTTTGTATTGATTGAGGTACTGGTTCAGCGATTTGACGCCCATATTGCAGCCGTCCGTAATCAGCTCCGCGATGGTCTGATCCGAGTTGTCCATACCCATTTTCACGTTGGTCTTGATCCAGGACATCCCTTTGGCAATGGGATTCGGCTCCTTGCCGTCGTCGTGATAGCGGTCCAGCAGCGACTCGATCTCGTTTTCCAGCTGGCTGTGGGCGCTTTTGCACTGGATGAGAGACTGCCGGAGAGCGGCGCTGTGCGCCTGCTCCAGAACGTCATCCAGGGACGCGATGCCCATTTTGACGCCGGCGTCGCATTCCCGCAGCAGCTTGACGGTGTCTTGTTCAACCATGGAAACTTCAGCCCCCTCGTTGAGATGAAGCTAGTGTGGACCAGCCGCCCGGTTTTTATGCCCGAAAGAGGGCGCGGAGCCATGGACTGCGCCGGCAGGCGGGGTAATCCTTTTGCAGCGCAACATCCGGTGCAGAGTTGCGCCTACGATTGGATCAAAGGCGGGAGAAGGAGGCAGCGAACAGATAGATCGCGTCGAAAGCCAGCAGTGCCCACAGGGCGGGATTGCGCCATATGGTAGTTCATCGATGGACAGCACCTTGAAAACAGAATGACCGTCCGAAAAAGGATACCCCGGCTGGGGAAGCACCGCAAGGAGCTGGACTTCGGGACAAAATGTCCCGAAGTTGCGGGGAGCGTGCCTCGTCGCCGCAAGCTGCGTATCATTCGCTTCCGCCAGATGGCGAAAGCTCACTCGCTCCGCTGCGGCTCCTCTCCCCACAAAGTCTGACGACTTTGCGGGGGCCCCTGTTGGGAACACGCCGCTACCGCGCCAAGGTCGACACTGAGTTTTATTCCTCGCGGCTGAAAGAAACGCTGACACGCCTGAAACGCGAACACGGGTACAGCTCCGTCAATGCCTGTCTGGTGCTCAAGGATATACTTGCGCACACATGGAAGGATGCATGAACACAACCCACAGACCACGGCTCCCGGGATCATCTGCACACGGCAGCACTCTGATCCGGGAAACACAAAAGCCGCAGGAACTTCCTGCGGCTTTTACATTTTCAGTCTCCCTGCCGTAAAACTTTCAGTCGGTGCTATCACTGCCTTGTATCGGAAGCGCCGCCAAACGCGCTATCACATACATACACATCAACAGCTCCAGCACGGAAAACATAGTGTCGGTCTGCCACGAAACGAGCCAAAAAGCTGAAAGCACAAGTTCCGGAAGCGCGTAAACAAACGTGAGAAGCACGGACGAAAGCCCGAAAAACACGTATCCGCCGCCATTGCCCGTCCCGACCGAAAACTTACCTTCACACACAAAAAACAGCATCAGCGCCGCAAGCGAAAACAGATGGAAAAGACTCGTTGCAGAATTCGGACGACTGTTGATCTCAAAGAAATAATTCAGCAATCTCACAAACAGGAACGCCACCGGCGCCAATGAAAGCACCGAACATGTCCTGCCTCTGACATCAAGCTTTTTGGAGGTCAGATAAAGGAAATATACGGAACACGCCAGCATCAGCGCAGCCACTATCAACACTCCGGACAATTCTGCGCCGGGCACACGTGCTCTGTAATATATCTGCATTGCCGCTGTCGTTACCATCATAAACCCGGTCAGCGACGAAAAAAACACCGTCGGAGTACCAAAAAACGACAGATCACCCGTCACGTTGCGACGGGTCAGCAACGAAAATAGCAAAAACGCGACCACCGCAGTAACCACCATGTAAGGAAAAAGCGATGTCATAACATTATCGGCAAGCTTTATTCTCGAATAATCGGTGTAGCTGCCCGCATCCGTATCGACAAAAGCCTTTATCATCACGGCACGAAGCCCGGCTGCGGCAACCGAAAAGACCACGCAGCACCAGAGCAACGTCTTATATTTTCTCAATGTCATTAAACCACACGCCTTCGCTGTTATCAGATGATATTATACAACGAATATGTCCTCTTTTCAATACCTTTTCCGAAATTAAGCAATGTCTGCCGCCTGATGTGCTCGCCACTCTGACACTCACGGATATCGTGCACTCATAACGAAGCCGCCCGGGAAGTTCCCAGGCGGCAATTATTGTTGTCAGGCGATCTGATCAGCGCGACTTTCTCTGCCCTATCGGCACATATTCGCGCATAGGACCGTAATGCTTGTATGCCGGACGCACGATCTTCTTGGAGGTGAGCAGCTCCTCTATCCTGTGCGCACACCATCCGGAAACACGAGAGATAGCAAAAAGCGGCGTGAACATATCCTCGGGTATATTTAGCATACGAAACACCGTGCCGGAATAAGCATCTACATTTGCGGAAACAAAATTTTCCGCAGGGATCGACGCCTTCTTCTGCACCAGCAACGCAGGTGAAAGCCGCTCTATCGAATCAAGCAGCCTGAAATCCTCGGAATACCCGCATTTTTCCGCCATTCCGGAGGCAAACTTTTTAAGTATGACCGCACGCGGATCACTCTTTGTATAAACCGCATGCCCCATACCGTATATGAGCCCGCTGCCGTCATTCGCCTGACCGTCGAGTATCCTTATCAGGTAAGCACGAAGCTCATCGTCATCATTGAGGTCTTTCACGTTCTCTTTGATGTTGTCGAGCATTTCGACCACCTTTATGTTGGCGCCGCCGTGACGCGGTCCCTTCAACGAACCGAGAGCGCCGGCTATCGCCGAATACGTATCGGTACCGGTCGAAGTCAGGGTACGGCACGTAAAAGTGGAATTGTTGCCGCCTCCGTGCTCGGCATGAAGTATCAAGCACAGGTCAAGCAGCTTCGCTTCTTCACGCGTGAACGACTTGTCACTTCGCACTACACGCAGAAAATTCTCACTGGTGGAAAGCCCCTCCTTGGGATAATGGAGGGTAAGCGATTTATTTTGGAACACGTGACGCTTTACCGCATACGCCAGCGCCGCTATGATCGGTACTCTGGCAACGAGCTGAGCAGACTGCACGAGCACATTATCAAAAGTCAGATCGTCCGGTGACTCATCATATGACGACAAGGCCAGCACGCTCTGAGCCATTTTTGCCATGATGCTCCGCGACGGAGCGCGCATGACCACATCCTCCGTAAATCCGGGAGGAAGCTGCCGGTAATAGTTCAACACCTCTTCGTAGTGGATCAACTCCTCTTCGGTCGGAAGTTCGCCCATAAGCAACAGATATGAGACCTCCTCATACCCGAATTTATCGCTGGCTGCGTAATAATCCACTATGTCGTCAACATCATATCCGCGATAATACAACTTTCCGTCGACCGGATATTTCTCGCCCTCATCGACCACATATCCGTGCACGAGCCCGATGCCGGTGACGCCGGCAACAACACCGGTACCGTCTGAATTTCTCAAACCCCTTTTTATACGTTCGCCCTCAAACGCTTTTTTCGGTATCGTGTATGTTTCCTTTGCTTCATCAAGCATTTCGTGTATATTCAAATGTTTTATATTAGGTATGGATCTGTCGTTTACATTCATTGCCCTTTTCCTCCCAACGGTCACCGGTTCGGATATTATACAACATAAAATTTCAAATTGCAATAGTGTCAAAAAAATATTTCATAAAATAATTGCGCCGTGCATATTGTAGTGCATGAACAAAAAAACGGCAGGAGAGATCAAAATGAAAAAATATGTCCAAATGATGCTTGTTTTCGTGCTGTGTCTCGCAGCGCTCCCACTTGCGGTGCCTTTTATGCTGGAGGCGGCGGACAGGCTGCCGACAAGCTCGGATATGCAGGAATCAAATGACAATTATTCAAATTCCGGCGGTATGCAAGAGCAGTTCGACCCCTCTGAAGTAACGAACATAACCATATATGATGTCAAGACCGGCAAGTATGTCGACCTTGAAACGGAGGTTTATGTGACGGGTGCTCTTTATTCCGCCATGCCCGCCTCGTTCGGCACCGAAGCGCTGAAAGCACAGGCTACCGTGATACGTTCACTTGTATATTACAGGACCGCAACAGGCACGCACTGCCCGTTGCACGGCGATGCGCTGTTTTGCACAGATCCGGGATGCTGCCTCGGGTATACCGATTACGATAACGCTGCCAGCGATGTTTCACAGGATGTAGCAGACTTTACTTATGCAGAGGTAAAGACAGCCGTCGAAATGACAAAGGGAGTTTACATAGCATACGGTTCCATGCCGGCAATGGCACTTTTCCACGCAAGCTCCTGCGGCAGAACGGAGAGCATGGAAGCGGTAACGGGAGAGGTCATACCCTACCTCATCTCAGTGGATACGCCGGACGAGAGCTCCCTGCCGGGCTTTGAAACCACCTTGACACTTTCTCCGTCAGATCTGCTTGAACGTCTCGGGATCCCCCAGGGCACCGAAGAGATCAATGTGCAGGTCATTGCAAACGAGAGCGGCAGAGCTTCCGGCGTCAGCATAGCGGGCACTCTTATAAGCGGCAGAGATTTTGCCGAGTCGCTTTCACTGCCCTCAACAAACGTAACGATAATTCCGGCAGGTGAAAAATATGCCATAACGTCACGCGGCATAGGAAGCGGGCTTGGCATGAGTCAGTACGGTGCGTCGGTGCTTGCCTCCGAGGGGTACACATATTATGAAATACTTTCCCATTACTATCCGGGCACAGTGTTTAAAAACGCTTGAAACACAAAACTATTTATGTTATACTGTATTATATTGGTTGATTTGCTTCGGTCATCCGATCTATAAGCGACCGTGCAAAGGAGATGTACGAAAAGCTTGAGCTGCCTTATATTTGACGGTGCGTTCGGCACCTATTATTTTGAAAAGACCGGTGACGAACGTCCCTGCGAAGAAGCCAACCTCACGGCACCGCAGACGGTAAAACAAATACACCGCGAATACATCAAAGCCGGATGCGACGCAATAAAGACAAACACCTTTTCCTGCGCCGCCTCAGCTGCCGGTGAGCGGCTGCACCAGCTCATATCTGCCGGTTACAGGCTTGCGAATGAGGCGGCACAAGAAAGCGGATGTCAGGTATACTGCGATATCGGAGGGATAGAAGACGACGATGCCGCTCAAAAGTATCTTGACGCGGCAGGTATTTTTATATCCTTAGGAGGCAAAAACTTCCTGTTCGAGACACTATCCGAATTTGAGCCGCTTTTGCCGGCAATAGAACTGATCAGAAGCAGTATAAGTGACAGCAAAATAATAATATCGTTTGCGGTTTCTCAGGAAGGATACACCCGCAAGGGCAAGTATTACCGGAGACTTCTTGAGGCTGCGGCAAATGTTACAGATATATGCGGGCTCAACTGTATGTGCGGCCCGGCGCATATGCTTGAGCTCATTCGTTCCCTCGGCTCCGGTCTCCGTCTGATAGCGATGCCGAACAGCGGGTATCCGGCCAGCATAAACGGTCGTATGGAATACCGCTCATCACCGGAATACTTTGCTTCCAAGCTCCAGCAAATATCACAATTGGGCGTAGTTGCCGTCGGCGGCTGCTGCGGCACGACACCGAGACACATAAAACTTGCCGCTGAAGCTGTCCGTACAGCCTCAGAGCGGTGCGCCGACAGGTCTGACGTATCCATAGAGCACATATCGGCTTCGCCGAGGCACTCCGTATCCCGCGAAAAACAGCCTGACCGGAAACTGATCGCGGTAGAGCTCGATCCTCCTGCCGATACTGATTTTTCCCATATGATACAGGGAGCATGTGCAATGCGGGATGCCGGCGCCGATCTTATCACCGTGACCGATTCTCCGCTTGCGAGGACACGTGCGGACAGCTTTCTGATTTCGGCAAAGCTCCGCCGCGAGGCAGACATAGAGGTCATGCCACACCTCTCATGCCGTGACAGAAATCATATCGCGCTCAAGGGGGCGCTCATAGCAGGCAGTATCGAAGGAATATCCAAAGTGCTCGCCGTCACCGGTGATGCGATAGCCCATTCTTCACAGGGTGAGCGCGGTGTTTTCGCCTGTAATTCCTTTCAATTGATATCGATGATCTCAGAGCTCAACGCGGACCTTTTGCAGGGGCATGAATACACCATAGCCTGCGCGCTTAATGTGAACGCTCCGAATTTTGACGCCGAATTGAAACGTGCGTCAAAAAAACGTGAATGCGGCGCCTCTGTTTTCTACACACAACCCGTATTTAGCGACGAGGCGATCTCAAATGTGTCCCGCGCCCGCGAAGCGCTCGGCTCTGCCGTATGTGTCGGGATAATGCCGCCGGCGGGCTACAAGAACGCGGTATTTCTCGCAAACGAAGTGCCCGGGGTCGACATCCCGCAGGAAGTCATAGATGCGTTGAAGGACAAGCCCCAGGAACAAGCATTTGAAATAAGCTGCAATTTTGCCATGTCTGTAATCGAACGCGTTTTTGATTCGGCATACGGATTTTATCTCATGACCCCGTTGAGGAAATGGCAGCTGACTTCAAAGCTTACCGCATTGATCAGACAGCAAGAACAAAAATCCAGGGAGAAACAAAAATGATCACCGTCGGCGAAAAACTCAACAGCTCGATACCCTCCGTCCTCTCACTGTTCAACAGCGGCGACGACAATGCAGTGCGCGAAGCCGCCACGGCTCAAGGTGCAGCCGACTACCTCGATATCAATACGGCTATGTGCGATCAGGAACTCACGATGCTGCGTCGTATTGTATCGCTTGCGCTGCAAAGCACGACCTGCGGTATAATGCTCGACTCACCTTCGCCGGATGTCATATTAGGCGCTCTCGACTCGTGTGCCGACAGACCTGTCATAATAAATTCCGTTGCAGAGGGCGAGAGACTTGAAAAACTCGCTCCCGAAGTTTCCTCACGCGGCTGTGGGGTCATCGTCATGCCGGTACAGGCATCGGGCTGCGGCACTCCGTCACAGAGACTGTCAACTGCCCATCGCATAGTTGACAGGCTTGTACAATGCGGCGTGGCACCGGAAAAGATATTTGTAGATGCACTCGCCGAAGCGGCCGCATTTGATCCGGGAAACGCCACTGCTACGCTGGAGACGCTCACGCTTCTTAAAAAAGAGCTGCCTCAGGTGGGTACGGCTCTTGGCGTTTCAAATATCTCTTTCGGTCTCCCTGCAAGGGCCGTGGTAAATTCCGCTTTTCTTGCGTGTGCCGTATGCGCCGGACTTGATCTTGCGATAATAGACGTAACGTCGCAGCGAGTGACGGAAACGCTCATGGCTTCACTGATACTTGCTGGCAAGGACGAATACGGGATAGGCTACATTGAACACATACGGGCTCGGGACGACCGTCGCGGTTAAGCGATTCCGATCTATTTTCTGCGGTGCCGGTAATTGTGCAACATCGCCGGCTGTCTGTACGAGTTCATAATATGCTACGACTAAAAAGCACACCGGTCAAGGAGAAACTCCCGACCCGTGTGCTTTTCCATTCTGTAAATTATAGTCTTAATGATCCGCCGTTTACTTGAACGGACAGAACCCGCCGTGGCGGTGAAACTTCAATCGGCAGCTCCGAAGATTACTCCTCGATTTCGAAACAGACGCCAAGATTCGGCTCGGATACAAGGACAACAACGTAATCCGGCTGCAACTCTTCCCTTGTATAATTTATATCAACTATACGCGGTATGAACTGATTTGCCAAAGGCTCAGCACCTGTACGGTAACCATTCGCATATATAACACCATTGAAGCGTTCGGTGAGCATCGTATACATCTGTGCGAGCCACTCGTCGTGGATCACAAGCGCGTTCGGATAAGCCTCCCCAAGCTGATTGTCAACGGTGTGTCTCGAGTTGAACGAGAGCACCTTATCATCATTCATGGTGTATGAAAGCGCTCTGTCAGTATCGGAAACATATATATTCGTCTTGAACTTGATATCAAATTTCGGCTCAAGCGTGACAGTCTTTTCTTTTATCGTTTCTCTGTCGAGGTACAGATACCCGACCATATCACCACCGAGGATCTCGCGTTCCTCGACCGTGAAATCACTGAGGGGTCGAGGGGTCGCAGTGGGGAACTGCACGGCGATTATGTCCATCAGCTGCTCATACGCAAGGTAAGCACCGTACTCGGTCCAGTAACTGTCGTTACGTCCATAAAGAGGGTAATCGTCCGCCTTATGTGCCTCAAACACCTCTTTCATATCGATGACAGTCGCCTTTGTTTCCTTGAGCGCCTTTACGAGCTGACTGTATCTGGTCGAATTGGTTTGCGTCGTGATATCGTCCGGCAAATGCTCAGGATAAACCGTCACGTAACTCGGAACCATAAGGAATATGTACGGGACTTCGACAAACAGATTCTCCTTGACATATATTTCGCTCTCTTCAAGCTGCTCCGGTGTTAACGGCTGCCCATTGCTTATCTCCTGGCGATATGCTTCCAGCAACGAGTTCAGACGCGCACTCTGAATGCTGTCAAAAGTTGAATTGACCTGCTCCTTTATGGCCTTGAGCTGAGTCATGGTAAGGACCGTATCTCCGTAGTAGTCTTCCAAAGTCCTGTTAAGGTAAAGGTGTCCGTCTTTACCGATAGTCACGGCATTTCCATCCTTACGTTCAGACACAGTAGCCATGTACTGAGCGTAAAAATAGCGTATGGTGCTCTCTTCAAGATCATCTGCCTGTGCCGTACACTCGAGCAATGTCCTGCCGGAGTTGGCAAGCTCTACCTCTAAAATGAAGTAACCGGTATCCGAATACGTTTCCGCCTCCACGGAAACACCGCTGACCCTTATCGTAGAACCGGGGGTGCACGTTCCGGCAACGGCCACACGTGAAGCCGTGATGTTTATGACCTGAGTAACGACAGGCATATCGGTATATCCCGGCTGCGTAGGCGGATCCTCCTCAGAAGTATCCGAAACATCGATGCTGGCGTCACTGCTGACATCTATCTCGGGCATCGAATCAAGTATGTCGCCGACATTTCCGTCGACACAGGACGTGAGTCCCATTACCGACGCCAGCACAAGCACAGCAAGTACAATTGTCTTTTTCATGATGGTTCCTCTCTCACATGATGCGTCTTGTTATTCGTTGTCTCCAGCCTTTTTGGCCTCTTCTATGACCTTTTGGGCAACGTTCGCCGGTGCCTCTTCATAGCGCGTGAACTCATAGGTATACACGCCTCTGCCCTGGGTCATAGCTCTAAGCTGAATGGCGTACGATCCCATTTCGGCCTGTGGCACCTCCGCCTCAACAACCGTGCATCCCTTTTTCTCTGCCTGATCGGTGCCGAGTATGCGGCCGCGCCGTTTATTCAGATCACCAATGATATCTCCCATCAACGAATCAGGTACTGTCACCTTCAAAGTCCCTATCGGCTCAAGAAGCACAGGGTTACACTGCTTCATACCCTCCTTAAATGCAAGGTTGGCAGCAAGCTTGAATGACATTTCCGAAGAATCAACGGGATGATACGAACCGTCAAAGAGATTTGCCTTTATGTTTATGACGGGATAGCCCGCAAGTATACCTTTCTGCATGGACTCCTGCAGCCCTTTTTCAACAGCAGGGTGGAAGTTCTTCGGCACAGAGCCCCCGAATATCGTTTCGGTAAATTCAAGACCTTCCTGCTCACCCGGAGAAAACTCTATCTTGACGTGTCCGTACTGTCCGTGACCACCGGACTGTTTCTTGTGTTTTCCTTCGACCTGAGCACTCTTCTTTATCGTCTCCCTGTACGGTACCTTTGCCTCGGTAAGTGTCACTGATACGCCGTACCGACTCTTAAGTCTGCCGGTAACGATGTCGAGGTGCATATCACCGAGACCGTACAGACACATCTGCTTGGTTTCCTTGTTTACCTCATAGCGCAGCGTAAGATCCTCTTCAAGAAGCTTTGCGATACCGCCGCTGATCTTATCCTCATCGCCCTTATCCTTCGGCTGCACCGCCATCACGAGATACGGCTGCGGGAATTTGATCGTCTCGTACCTGCCCTTACCGGAGCCCACGGTGAGCGTATCATTGGTGTTCGTGGCATTGAGTTTCGCAGTAACACCGATATCTCCGCAGCAGAACTCTTCACAATCAAACTGCTTGCTCCCGCGCATGGTACACAGCTTTGATATTTTTTCGCTTTGACCTGTCGTGATGTTCGTCATCACGGTATCTTTCTTCACGGACCCGTTCATCACTTTGAAATACGACATTTTTCCTACAAACGGATCTGCCACCGTCTTGAACACAAAAATAGCCGGATCTCCGTCTGGGTCCATAGTTACCTTTGTCAGCTTGCCGTCCTCATCCTCTACATTGTCCCAATTCTTAGCCACAGGTGAGCAGAAGGACGAGGCAATCGTATCGAGCAGCACCCTCACACCGGCAAGCGTAACGGCAGAGCCGCTGAACACCGGCAGCATCGTACCCTCTATGAGACCACGGTGCAAAGCCTCTACTATCTCCTCATGAGTGAACGGCTCCTCGGCGAAATACTTCTCCATCATATCGTCGCTTGTCTCAGCGACGGCCTCGGCCAGCATTGCCTTGAAATGCTCTATACGATCCGACGAAGACGCCGGAGCCGCCATCTCACTTCTGTTGCCTTTTGCGTCGAACGAATAGGCAACGTCGTCTATAAGGTTGTAATAACCGCCCTCGACGGGGATGAACACCGGACACACACGTGTACCGAATGTGTCGTGCAAACCGTCTAGAACATTATCAAAGTGAGCATTCTCATCATCAAGCTTATTTATGAAAAAGGCTTTCGGTATGTTTGCCGCGTATTCAAACGCGAGTTCGCTGCCTACCTTATGACCGGATTTGCCGTCGATGACTATGACCGCGCTGTCAGCCGCACGGACAGCCTGCAGAACCTCGCCCACAAAATCAAAATATCCGGGCGTGTCGAGCAAGTTTATCTTGCACCCGTTCCATTCCATCGAAGCCAGCGACGTTGAAATGGATATCGCGCGCTTTTTCTCCTCCGCATCGTAATCGCAAACGGTGTTTCCATCTGTTGTTTTACCGAGTCTGTCTGTCGCCTTTGCAAGGTAGAGCATCGCTTCGGCAAGAGAAGTCTTGCCGTCGCCGCCATGACCGATAAGGCACACATTTCTGATATTCTTGGGTTCGTAAGCGGGCATTTTGTCGTTGTCTCCTTTTATCTAAACTATAAGTGACGCCATACCTCGTTATTATAAGTCATTCTATACAAAATTTCAATAGCTGTTGTTGATTTTTTTCGTTTTTTGATATTCAAACGCGCAAATTTCATATCAAAAACGATACCGCAGTGACCGGCAGCAACCACAAAAGCTGAAACAGCATTGCAAATACCGAATTCATACTGCCGAGTGAATTTGTAGCAATGAGGAAAAACACTATCGCAAACGACAAAAACACACTTATGAAATTGATTATCGCATTCGTCCGTATGCAGTGACGGGTCTTGTCGGTCAACACAAACATCTGTAAAAATGTATGCAGTCCGGCAGACGTCACTATTCCGCTCGACACACGGTCTGCGGTCCCGAGTATCTCGTCACTCGTCTCCGCCTTCAAAATGGCGATAGGGCATTTTGTATAAGTCACCGTACGTTGCAACAGCGCATTGTCGATATTGGGATCCAATGTTTTTATTCCGACACAGATACCGGCCGAGTACATTTCCCGAAGCAATTTATTGAATGACGCCGAAGCTTTATACTTGATGTAGATTTTAGCCGCAATATCGTCATCAACGGCAACATACATGACAGAGCCGCAATTGCTCTCAAACTCCTCGTCGCTCGGGTCATGCCGGAGTTCAAATCTGTTTTTCCGCATAAACGCCCGTTTTCCAATATAATAATCGTGTCCGTCCATCGAAGCGACTATCCCGTCTGCTCCGACTTCGATCAGTCTGAATATCCCGACATCCTCATCTTCGCCCTCGACAGCGTTCATGAGCACCTCTGAAAGCGGACCGCCGAGTCTGCGGAATATGCGTGCAACGCTTATTATCACCTTATCTATGCGGAAATCCCCGTATGTCCTGAACCCGGTCACCTTGATATTCTTCGCCGGAAAAACTTCGGAATCCGAAAAAGATAGAACACCTGCGTTGTCATACTCGTCCGCCACCGCATTGCCGATAAGCGCGCTTTTCCTGTTGCGCGCTATCATGTTGGCCGCATTGACAGGCATAACGCTGACGAAAAACGCCGAAAGAGGGAGTGAGACCGCAAACAACGTGACCGCAGCGCTCAGCGCGCCGTAGACATCGCTTCCGAGCGCATACGCCACAGCGCCGGCTATCACCGCCGCCAGACCTATGAGCGGAAGCTGAAACCCGATAAGCTCGTCACTTTTGGGCCTGCGGCACAGCCTTTCAAAAAAGCCCTCCGTAAATCTCGCCTTTTTAACCGTGTAAAGATCAGAATCCTTGAGAAGATACTTGTAAAACTCGTTTGCCTCCTTAGCGGACGCACTCAGACGCGATGCCGTGAACTTCTCACCGTTTGCGGAGATCACGTCGAAGCAGCGGAGATCTCTCTTGCTCTGGGAAAGCCTCGAAATGGCCCCGACTACCGCTGCCGCCGCGCCGACGAAACAATATAGTTCTATATCCTTATCGTTCGCTGCAAGAAACGCAGTAACTATACAATGTACAGCAGGGACCAGCACGGTGAAAAACAACACCGTATCAGGCGTCGGCGAAAGTCGCAGCATCGATTTGACGCCGTTTACTATATTTTCGATCATCACCGCCGCAGAAAAAAGCAACAGCTGCATATCCACAAGTATGTACAGCAATCCGTATCTGCCGGGATGAATGAGCTCCGGAAGCAGAGCGCTCCCGTCACCATACTCGACCAACAGCACAGCGACGGCTATGACAACGCAAAGCAACAGCTTTATCCTGTTCTTACGTATGGATTTTTCAAGCATCGATACGACCTCGTCGTCCTGTTCCGGCGAGGTGTATTCGTATTCCGGAGCTGCTCCGTGAGCTTCTCTTTTTTTTCTGCTTTTTTTCTTTCTTACACGAACAGCGTCGTAAATGTCCTGTTCATCGAATTGTTTTACCTCTTCAGGGACTTTTTCGTCTTCTTTGTCGATCAGTCCGAAAGCTATACGCAGTTTGGCGTCTGCCGCGCTTATGTCCCCGTTCCCGGCAGGCATATCGATCTGTCTCGTGTCGGCAAGTCCGAGCTTCACCTGTCCCTCGTCGTAGTCGTCCTGAAACATCGAAAGCTCCCCGCTCTCGATGCGACGCGACAGCGAATCATAGTCCGCGTCAAACACCGTGGTCTTAGCGGCTGCTTCATCCTGTGTCTGAACTGCCTCCGTGGCCGGTGCAACAGCATCAAGATCCCCTGTATCAAAAAGCTCCGCCTGCTCATAGTTATGCGGACGCATACTGTCGTCCGGCTCAGTGAACCTGAGCGCCGCGCCCTGTGAATTTATCAAATTATATATTTCCGATACCTTGGGGTTGTCCATCCGTTTCTTTTCACCCGCAAGATACGAGGCAAACTCTTCGTCAGAGTTGAGACGCTCGGCTATCGAAAGTTCAAACTCCTCCCGATCCGCCCTCAGTGCATCATCGGCCGTCTCGTCATCACGTTCTTTTTCAATCGCCGCATCTTCTTCCTCAGCCTGTCTCGCAGATGTATCCTCAGCGGTATGGGGACGCTCATACGCGAGCTTCGTTTCCGTCTCACGCGCGGCAAAAGCGAGTATTTCGTTTATATCCTTGCCATGAGATTCTTTATCTCCGGGCGTTCTCATATCGTCAGCCATTCTCTTCGTTCACTCCCGTACATGTCTCTGTCTGGCCGCTTCCGTCAATATTACTGCGGCGGCTGCGGAAACATTGTATGAATTTATCCTTCCGTACATGGGTATGGAAACGGTGAAATCACATCTTTCCTTGACAAGACGGGACACGCCGCTGCCCTCGCCGCCCAGAACGAACGCACACGGACCGGAAAGGTCAAGTTCGTAATACGGAGTCCCTCCAGCTTCGACCGCATAGACCCAAACCCCTCGGTGTTTCAGCTCCTCAACCGTAGAAGCGATGTTTGATACCCTCACCGTGTTCAGATACGAACTTGCTCCGGCTGAGGCTTTCACCACTGTCGCGGACAGCACGGCTCCGCCGCGTTTAGGGACCAGTATCCCGTGTGCGCCGCACAGCTCCGCCGTTCGCAT